>NZ_KI914945.1:45759-79019 GCF_000520575.1 Arthrobacter sp. I3 | reverse complement strand
CCGGCCGCTACATCCACAAGCGTGACCAGCACCCGGCACCGCTGGACCCCAACTTCACCGGCGTCGGCCGCTGCATCACGGGCGCGGACGGCTCCTACAGCTTCACCACCATCAAGCCCGGCGCCTACCCGTGGAAGAACCACCTCAATGCCTGGCGCCCGGCCCACATCCACTTCTCCCTGTTCGGGCAGGAGTTCACCCAGCGGATCGTCACCCAGATGTACTTCCCCGGCGACCAACTGTTCCCGCTGGACCCGATCTACCAGTCGATCGTGGACCAGGATGCCCGCGACCGGCTCGTGGCCACCTACAACCACGAGCAGACCAAGCCTGAATGGGCTCTGGCGTACAACTGGGACATCGTCCTGACCGGGTCCAAGCGGACCTGGACCGAAAACGAGGCATTGGGCGCAGGAGGCGATGAGAATGAATAGCAACGCCGTGGGTAAACTCACCCCGACACCGGGCCAGACCGTGGGGCCGTTCTATGGCTACGCCCTGCCCTTCGCCAAGGACCGCGAGCTCGTGGCTCCCGGATCCCCGGGTTCCATCCGGCTCCAGGGCACCGTCTATGACGGCGCCGGGCACCCGATCCCGGACGCGATCCTGGAGATCTGGCAGGCCGACGCGGACGGCAAGGTCCCGCACCGCACGGGCTCCCTGGTCCGGGACGGCTACACCTTCACCGGCTTCGGCCGCAGCGCTGTCGGCAACACCGGCGTCTTCACCTTCACCACGGTGAAACCCGGCCCCACCGAGGAGGGCGCGGCGCCGTTCATCGCCGTCGCCGTCTTTGCCCGGGGCCTGATGAACCGCCTGTTCACCCGCGTCTACCTGCCGGAGGACGAGGAGGCCCTGGCCAAGGATCCGCTGCTCAGCTCGCTTGACCCGGACCGGCGCCGGACCCTGATCGCACGCCGGGATCCCGACGGCGGACTGAGCTGGGACATCCGCCTCCAGGGCGACGGCGAGACCGTGTTCCTGGATTTCAGCAGCGCCGAGGGTGCCTCCAAGTGACCTTCTTCGAAACCGACGGCGACGCCGGCCTGCTCAGTCCCGTGTCGGCGTCGCCGTTCGTGGCGGCGCTGACCGGGGACCGTGCGGTGCTCGCCGCCATCCTCAAGGTCGAGTCCGCCTGGGCGGCGGTCCTGGACGAGGCCGGCCTGGCCCCGGCCGGGTCCGCCGCGGTGGTGGCAGCCGCCGCGGACGTGCAGCTGTACGACGTCGCTGGCCTCGCCGTCCGGGCGCAAGGCGGCGGCAACCCCGTCATCCCGCTGCTCGCCGACCTCCGGGAGCAGGTCAGGAACCTGGACACCGCCGGACTCGGCGCCGTCCGCGCCGTTCACACCTCGCTGACCAGCCAGGACGTGCTCGACTCGGCCCTGATGGTGCTGGCCGACGGGGCCATCCGCGAACTTCTCGCGGAGCTCCGGTCGGCAACGGCCGCCCTCGCCGGCCTCGCCGAAACCCACCGGCACACGCTTTGTGTCGCCCGCAGCCTGACCCAGCACTCGCTTCCCTACACCTTCGGGCTGCGGGCCGCGCAATGGTTCAGCGGGCTGGCCGCCGCGGCCGGCCGGCTCGAGGCCCTCGAACTGCCGGTGCAGACCGGCGGTGCCGCCGGGACCCTGGCTTCCGGCACTGTACTTATTGGCGGCACTGGGCCGGCCGCAGAGACGCTGGCCGCGGGGACGCTGTCCCCGTTTGACCTCGCCGACCGGCTGGCCGGCCGCCTGGGTCTCGCTCCCGTTCCTGCCCCCTGGCACACCAACCGGCTGGCCGTAACCTCGCTCGGCGACGCGCTGGCGGCGGTGACCGACGCGGCCGGAAAGGTGGCCGCGGACGTCCTGTTCCTCAGCCGGCCCGAAGTTGCCGAGGTTGCGGAACCGCGCGTCGCGGGGCGCGGCGTGTCCTCGGCCATGCCGCAGAAGCAGAACCCCGTGCTCTCCGTGCTGATCCGCAGCGCCGCCCTGCAGGCCCCGGCACTGGCCGCACAGCTGCATCTCGCGGCCGCCAATTTCAACGACGAACGCCCCGACGGCGCCTGGCACACCGAATGGGCGGCCCTGCGCCAGCTGCTGCGCCTGGCCCTCGGCGCCGCGGTGCAGCTGCGCGAACTGGCCGAAGGGATGTCGGTCTTCCCCGGAGCGATGCGCCGCAACCTCGAGCTCGGCGGCCCGCTGCTGCTGTCCGAAGCCGTCAGCGCCGCCGTCGCACCGCTTTTGGACCGGACCGTTGTGGACGGGACCGTTGTGGACGGGAACGGCGCCGGCCCGGGAGCAGCCCGGACCGGGAAACAGCGGCTGCAGGCCGTCGTGGACGAAACGCTCCTGGCCCCGGCTGCGGAGCAGGCAGACACCTACCGGGCACTGCTCCGCGCCGCTGTCCCGGAGGAGCTGCTCAGCGACGCCCGGCTTGAGGAACTTTTGAACCCGGCCAACTACCTCGGCCAGGCCGTTGAGATCTCCCGCCGCATCCTCGCGGCGTATCCGGAATACACCGGCCACGCCGGCGCCCTCGCCCACCAAATCCAGAACGGAGCTTCCCGTGGCTAGACCCACCGTCAAAGCAGTCCTGCTGTCGCCCCAGCGCGATCTCGGCGACAAGCCCCTCCTCATCGTCGGGCCCTCGCTGGGAACATCCTCCCTGCTGTGGAGCCAGGCCGGCACATTGCTGGGCGCCGACGTCGACGTCATCGCCTGGGACCTGCCCGGGCACGGCGTCTCGCCCGCGGCGGAGGAGACCTTCACGGTCGCCGACCTCGCGGATGCCGTGATCGGCCTGGTCGATTCGATCGCCCCGGGCGCGCGCTTCCACTACGCCGGGGTATCCCTCGGCGGCGCCACCGGACTGCAGCTTGGCATCAAGCACGGCGACCGGCTCAAGAGCCTCTCCGTGCAGTGCTCCGGCGCGAAGCTCGGCACGGCCGAGGGCTGGCTGGAACGCGCCGAAACCGTGCGCACGCAGGGCACCCCGGTGATGATCCAGGGTTCCGCGCAGCGCTGGTTCGCGCCGGGCTTCATGGAGAGCCAGCCGGAGCTCAGCAGCCGGCTCCTGCACAGCCTCCGGGACGCCGACCGCTTCAGCTACGCCTTCTGCTGCGAGGCCCTGGCCGGCTTCGACGTGCGCGACCAGCTCGGCACCATCCGCGTCCCCACCCAGGTTGTGGCGGGCGCCCTGGACGACGTCGCCCCGCCGTCGATGGCCGGGGAAGTCGCCGCGGGCATCACCTCCGGCGGCGGCACTGCTACGGCCGTCAGCCTGGAGGGCGTGGCACACCTGGCGCCGTTCGAGGCACCGGGCCACGTCGCCGAGCTGCTCAAGGGCCTCATCACCTGGACCGAGACCCAGGGGGCGGGAGCATGACCCTCTCCGAAACCGGCAGAGCCGAATTCAACGGGCCCGAACGCAACGGTGTGGTCCAGCCCGGCGCGACCAGCCAGGAGATCTACGACGGCGGCATGAAAGTCCGCCGCGAGGTCCTCGGCGCCGCGCACGTGGACCGCGCCAACGCCAACAAGGATTCCTTCACCGAGGACTTCCAGGACATGATCACCAGGATCGCCTGGGGCGGCATCTGGACCCGGCCCGGGATCAGCCGCCAGATGCGCTCAGCCGTCACCCTGACCGCCATGGTGGCCCACGGGCACTGGGAAGAACTGGCCATGCACATCCGCGCCGCCATCACCAACGGCCTGAGCCGGGACGAGATCAAGGAAATCCTGCTCCAGACCGCCATCTACTGCGGGGTCCCCTCCGCCAACACCGCGTTCAAGACCGCCCAGCAGGTCTTCCATTCCATGGACGACGCAGCCATGGACGAAACAGAAACGGACAAGAACCCATGAATCAGGCATTTATCTATGACGCTGTGAGGACGCCGTTCGGGAAGTTCGGTTCCGGCCTTGCCGGGATCCGCCCGGATGACCTTGCCGCGCACGTGATCCGCGAATCCGTGAAGCGCGCCCCGGCCCTCGACGTGGAGCGGATCGATGAGGTGGTGTTCGGCAACGCGAACGGCGCCGGGGAGGAGAACCGCAACGTCGCCCGGATGGGCACCCTGCTGGCCGGGCTGCCGGTCTCGGTCCCGGGCACCACGGTCAACCGGCTCTGCGGGTCCTCCCTGGACGCGGCGATCATCGCCTCCCGCCAGATCAACACCGGCGACGCCGAGCTGATGCTGATCGGCGGCGCCGAATCGATGTCCCGGGCCCCGTGGGTGCTGCCCAAGACCGAGAAGCCCTACCCGGCCGGGGACCTGACCCTGGCCTCCACCACGCTGGGCTGGCGGCTGGTGAACCGGGCCATGCCGAAGGACTGGACCATCTCCCTGGGCGAGGCCACCGAACGGCTCCGGGAGAAGTACGGTGTCACCCGCGAGCAGCAGGACGCGTTCTCCGCCGCCTCCCACAACCTCGCCGCCGCCGCCTGGGACGAGGGGTTCTACGACAACCTCGTCGTCCCGGTCCCGGGCACGGACCTGGTCCGCGACGAGGGCATCCGTCCCGGGTCCTCGGCGGAGAAGCTCGCCGGGCTCAAGACCGTGTTCCGCACCGAAAACGGCACCGTCACCGCCGGGAACGCGTCCCCGCTCTCCGACGGCGCGTCCGCGGCGTGGCTGGGCAGTGAAAAGGCCGCCGGGCTCCTGGGTATGGAGCCTGTGGCCCGGATCGCCGGGCGCGGCGCGCACGCCAACGATCCCCAGTACTTCGGCTACGCCCCGGTCGAGGCCGCGAACAAGGCCCTCGCCAAGGCCGGCATCGGCTGGGACCAGGTCGGCGCCGTCGAACTGAACGAGGCGTTCGCCGCGCAGTCCCTGGCCTGCATCAACGCCTGGGGCATCGACGCGTCAATCGTGAACCGGCACGGCGGCGCGATCGCCATGGGCCACCCGCTCGGCGCCTCCGGCGGCCGGATCCTGGGCACCCTGGCCCGGTCCCTGCAGGCCTCCGGCCAGCGCTGGGGCGTCGCCGCGATCTGCATCGGCGTCGGCCAGGGCCTCGCCGTCGTGCTCGAAAACGTAACTTCCCGCGATGCGGCATAGAGGACAGGGCAAAGAGAGATGCTGAATTTCATCGACACCGTCGGCGAGGCCGTCGCCGGCATCAAGGACGGCTCCACCGTGATGATCGGCGGCTTCGGCAACGCCGGGCAGCCGTTCGAGCTCATCGACGCGCTGCTCGAGTGCGGCGCCACCGGCCTGACCGTGGTGAACAACAACGCCGGCCAGGGCGACCAGGGCCTGGCCCTGCTGATCAAGGAAGGCCGGGTGAAGAAGATGATCTGCTCCTTCCCGCGGCAGTCCGACTCCTGGCACTTCGACGCCAAGTACCGCGCCGGCGAGGTTGAGCTCGAACTGGTCCCGCAGGGAAACCTCGCCGAGCGGATCCGTGCCGCCAGCGCCGGGATCGGCGGTTTCTTCACGCCCACCGGCTACGGCACCATGCTCGCCGAAGGCAAGGAAACCCGCTTCCTGGACGGCAAGTGGCAGGTGTTCGAGACCCCCATCCACGCCGACGTCGCCCTGATCAAGGCCCTCACGGCGGACGGCCGGGGCAATCTGGTCTACCGTAAAACCGCGCGGAACTTCGGCCCCATCATGGCCGCCGCCGCGAAACACACCATCGCCCAGGTCTCCGGGATCGTCCCCACCGGCGGCCTGGACCCGGAAAACATCGTGACCCCCGGCATCTACGTCAACAGCATTGTGAAGGTGGCCTGAGATGAGCATCCCAACCAATGACCAGAGTCTGCGGACCGGCAACCAGGCTGACCTCCAGACGTCCGGCAAGCCGCTGGGCCGTGACGATCTCTCCCGCCTCGTTGCCCGCGACATCGTCCCCGGATCGTTCGTGAACCTCGGCATCGGCCAGCCCACCCTGGTCTCGAACTACCTCGAGCCGGAGCAGAACATTACGCTCCACACCGAGAACGGCATGCTCGGCATGGGCCCGGAGGCCACCGGGGACCAGATCGACGGCGACCTCATCAACGCAGGGAAGATCCCCGTGACCGAACTGCCGGGCGCGTCCTACTTCCACCACGCTGACTCCTTCGCGATCATGCGCGGCGGACACCTGGACATCTGCGTCCTGGGCGCCTTCCAGGTTTCCGCCACCGGCGACCTCGCCAACTGGCACACCGGGGCCCCGGACGCGATCCCCGCCGTCGGCGGCGCGATGGACCTCGCCACCGGCGCCAAGGACGTCTTCGTCATGATGACGCTCCTGACCCGCGACGGCGTGTCCAAACTCGTGGAGACCTGCACGTACCCGCTCACCGGGATCGGCTGCGTGACCCGCGTCTACACCGACAAGGCCGTCTTCCTGACCGGACCCGACGGCGTCCAGGTGCGGGAGACCTTCGGCTGCACGCTCGAGGAACTCCAGGCCATGGTCCCGATGCCGCTCCGGGCGGCGGACCCAAGCTGACAGGCCTGCGGCCGGACAAGGTGTGGGCACCGCTAAAGTGATGCGGGACCGAGAGGCGGAAAATGACTGAGCCAGCCAAGAGCGGCGGCGCGCCCGCGGCCAGCGACCAGTACGTGCAGTCGCTGGCGCGCGGGCTCGCAGTGATCCGTGCCTTCGACACGGAACACCCCAAGATGACGCTGACCGAGGTGGCAGCCCGGACCGAGCTGACCCGGGCCACCGCCCGGCGGTTCCTGCACACGCTCGCGGAGCTGGGCTATGTCCGCACGGACGGCAAGATCTTCGCCCTGACTGCCAAAGTGCTGCAGCTCGGCTACGCCTACCTGTCCGGGCTCTCCCTGCCGCAGCTCGCCCAGCCGCATCTGGAAGAGCTCTCCCTCGAACTGGGGGAGTCGACGTCGGCCGCGGTGCTCGAAGGCACCGACATCGCCTACATCGCCCGGGTGTCCACCCGGCGGATCATGACGGTCGGCATCACGGTGGGCACCCGCTTCCCCGCCTACGCCACGTCCATGGGCAGGGTGCTGCTCGCGGCCCTCCCGCCGGCGAAGCTGGAAGAGTACCTCGCGGCAGCCGAGATCCGGCCCCTGACTCCCGGAGCCATCGGGACGCGGGCCGCCCTCCTGGCGGAGCTGGATACTGTTCGCGCCCAGGGCTGGTGCCTGCTGAACCAGGAGCTGGAGCTGGGCCTGATGTCCATTGCGGCGCCCGTCCACGACGGGCCGAAAGTGGTGGCGGCCATCAACGTCTCGCTGCAGGCCCAGACGGTATCCGCGCAGCCCGATCCGGACTCCTACCTCAAGGCCGTGCGTGAGGCGGCGCTGGCCACGGCGGAAATTATCTCCGAGGACCTGACCTCGGGCCGGTGAAACGCGTTTCAGACGGTACGTCTGGGAAGGGGTACGTCCTGGGAAGATAACCGTCAGGTAGCGGGATCCGGGATCGGCTCAGTTGAAACCGTGATCGTCACGCCACCGGGTTCGTCACCGATTTTCAAATGCAGGTCCCTGCCCACCAGCAAGGCATGGATGTCTTCGCTGCCTCCGGGCGCGATCTGCTCGGCCAGCCGCGTGAGCGCCAGTGCCATCGCCCGGCCCCAGTCGTGCGGATCGACGCTGGATGATTCTGCCGTCGCTGAGTAATTCTCTGTTTCAGTCATCTGCCCCCGCTTTCGGCGTCCGGAGCGCAGCCTCCGGCACATCACGAAGTCCAGTCTAGTGAGCCTGCGGAGCGCACGTCCACGATTCGCGCCGGCCCTGCGCAGGTTACGCGGGCACTGCGGCTAGGATTTTAGTTCGGGAACCCTCCGCCGAATTGCCCCTAAGGACGCTATGACAGAGAACAGCACCGCGACGTCGGAGACCCTGGAAACCGGGGATAATACAGCGTCCCGGCGCGCCGCCGTGGTTATCAACCCCATGAAGTCTCCCGGCGACAGCTTCCGCGCCTCCTTCTTCCGCCTGTGCGAGACCCAGGGCTGGGCGGAGCCGCTGTGGCTGGAAACCACGAAGGAGGACACCGGGCTGGGCCAGGCCCGCGAGGCGCTGGAGGCCGGAGTCGACGTCGTAATCGCCGCAGGCGGCGACGGAACGGTCCGCTGCGTGGCGGAAGTCCTCGCAGGCACCGGAACGCCGATGGGCCTGGTGCCCCTGGGGACCGGGAACTTGCTGGCCCGCAATCTCGGCATCGACATCACCGACCCCGTGGCGGCCAGCTACGACGTCCTGAGCGGCACGGACACCAAGGTCGACGTAGTGAAGGCCACGCTGGACCACGCCGAGACGGAATCCACCTTCCTGGTGATGGCCGGACTTGGCTACGACGCTGCGATCATGGCCAACACCGTCGACGAACTCAAGGACCGCGTGGGCTGGCTCGCGTACGTTGAGGCGGGCATCCGGCACCTGCCGGGCAAGCCCATCAGGGCGAAAATCAGCATGGACGGCGAGCACCCGGTACGGCGCCGCATCCGCAGCGTGATGGTGGGTAACTGCGGCAAGATCATGGGGGGCGTGGAGATCTTTCCCGACGCCAAGATCGACGACGGCATCCTGGACGTCGTGATTTTGGCCCCCATCGGCCGGTTCGGCTGGCTGGATGTGCTGGCCGGCGTCTTCGGCCGGAGGAATGCCAAGAATGCGTCGGTGGAATACTTCGCTGGAAAGTCAGCCGAGATCGAACTCGCCCACGAGCAGGAATTCCAGCTCGACGGCGACCCCCTCGGCAAGGCCAAGCACCTTAAGGTCACGGTCGAGCAGGATGCCCTCACCATCCGGATGACAGGCATCTGACCCTGCGCCAACCATCGGCCGGCTATTTCACCGGCCAGCCGGGCCACCGGCCGGCCGTGCCGGCTAACGCGCCGCCGGCCGGTGCGCCAGGATCTCCGCGAGTTCGGCCAAACGGTGCGCGCGGGCGGATTCGGCAGGCGTAAACGGCTCGCCGGGCCGGGAAAACGTGATGGGCCCGTGCCACGCCGTAGGGATTTTCAGGACCGTCCCGTCACCGCCCGTCTGGGGTGGGACCTCGGTGTTGCCGGCGGCCGGTCCAGGGATGATCCGTGCCCGCAGCAGTTCCGCGACCGCCAGCGGCAGCTCCTCCGGGCTGGCGGCGATCCGGGCGGCCAGGCTCAGCGCGCCGGTTTGCCCGTCGGCCATGGCCAGGGCGGTGGTCGGCCAGACGTGCGGGTCCGCTCCGCCGCCGGCCCGCAGGGCCCGGAGCAGCTCGGCTTCGCGGACTTCGCCCGGGGCCGAGAGCACAAACTCGTCCAGCACACCGCCGGCCACGGGGTGAACATGAATGCTGAGGATGTTCGTGTTCAGCGCGGCCAGGGCCTGCGTCAGTTTCTGCAGCGACCCGGGCTTGTCTTTCAGGACGGTCCGCGCCCGCCACAGGGCGGGTGCGGCGCCGAGCCGTTTACGGTGCCGCAGGGCTGGGGCATGCAGCCACCCCCTGAGCATCCGGGCCGCCGAGGGTTCGGCCACCCAGATCACCAGGATGGTCGCGGTCAGGGTCAGCACCAGGACCTTGGCAACGTAGGCCAGGTGGGTTTCCACCACCGCCGCGTGCACCAGCAGTTCGATCGGGAGCATCACGGCGACATTGGCCAGGGTCAGCCGTGCCTTGGTCGGTTCGGGCATCTGACCGCACACTTCGCAGCTCAACTCGGAAGTGGCCGGGGACTGGGCTTTGCCGGTGGTTTTGGCAGGGTTTTTGCCTTTAGCGTTGCGCGTCATGCTCCCATGATTCCCGCCGGCTGTTTCGGCCGGGTTGCCGCCGGGTGACGGTTTCGCGCCGGGGCCGGGACCGGGCCAGGCCAGGCCAGGCGATCGTGCTGTTACAAGCCCGGTCCACCCTCCGGGCCGCGCAGGAGCAGGTGGCGGTGGGCGTAAAGGTCGCGGAGCAGGGCGACCTCGGCCAGGTGGTGGATCATCTCACGGTTGATGTGCAGGACCAGCGCTGCCATGGGGGCATCGGCGTACGGGCCCTCGGCCGGCCCGCAGGGTGCCGCCAAACCCGATTCGTGGAGGCCCTTCACGCCGTGGATCCACCGGCCGTAGTACGCGTCCAGCTGGGCCAGCGCCCCGGCCGCGGTGCCGGGGTAGGCGAAGCTCTGGTAGTCCACCGGTGGGCCGCCAAAGTGCGATGCC
This sequence comes from Arthrobacter sp. I3, assembly GCF_000520575.1. Lineage (NCBI taxonomy): Bacteria > Bacillati > Actinomycetota > Actinomycetes > Micrococcales > Micrococcaceae > Arthrobacter > Arthrobacter sp. I3. Next base: position 68,938 of record NZ_KI914945.1, on the reverse strand, counting down.
GTGCGTGCGCCGAGGACGCCGACCAGAATGTGGCACAGGCGCCACGCAATGGTCGTCACCGGAGCAGGAACGGGCTCCGGGTACCTGAAATCTATGGTGAATTCGCCCGAACCCGGCGCGGCCGGGGGTGTTGAGGTGTCTTTGCGGCGGACATTCCAGCCCGGTACCGGCTCCCAAAAGTACTCGTGGTCAGTCAACCCGTCCAGCCGCGGCCGGGCCTGGTTGGCAAAATGCCAGTCCAGTTGGTCCACCAGCTCGTGGTTCCACTTAAGGTCCGGCATGGTGTTCCTCCTTGGCAGCCAGGCTCGCGCGGCGGGGCCCCTACATCAAAGCACTCCGGTGCGGCCGCCCGCCAGAGGGCACGGCAGGGAGGGGTCAGGCGTGAGTTCGGATTGCGGTTCCGGCCGGCACGGACGAGTGTGCCTTCCCATCCGGGTACTCCCCGTCCCGGTGTTCCCCGGCGCTGGCACGGGTGGCGGCGGAGTCCGGGCCGGCCAGATTGGCCAGCAGGTCGCGGATCTCGGCCAGCAGAGCGGTGTCGGCCGGGATCGGTTTCTCCTCGGGTTCGGCTGCCTTGAGCCGGTTCTTGACCATTCGGTTGATCCGGTTCATGGGGGCCACGAAAATGAAGTACACCACCGCGGCGGTGATCAGGAAGGTCAGGAAGGCCGTCACCACGGCGCCGATGTTGATGAAGGTCTTGTCGTTGCCAGGCCAGACGTAGAAGCCCAGGCCGTGGGTCTCGACTCCGCCGGCGGCAGCCAGGATCGGGTTGACGACGTTTGCGGTGAAGGCGCTGACCAGGGCCGTGAAGGCGGTGCCGACCACGACGGCAATGGACAGTTCGATCACGTTGCCGCGCAGGATGAAATCCTTGAATCCTTTGAGCATGGGGAACCTCCGGTGTGCGTTGCGGGCTTGATTCAACCGATAGACGCTACCACTTCGCGGTGCAGCCGGCCGATCCCGATCAACGGATTCCGATGCCGCCGCCGCGCCGTTCCGGCGTAAACTCCCCCTTGGATGCCAGCGCCGCCGTCGTAACACTCCGGCTGCAACGAAAGGCATCCCGACCCGTGAGAACCCGCCCATGAAGAGCTTTTTCGCTGTAAGGCCGGCGCTATGAAAGTGTTCGCCGAGATGTTCACCATCGCGCCGGCCAACAAGGACCACCAGGTTGCCCTCCGCTGCGCCGTGGGAGTCTTTGTTCCGCTGATCACGCTGGTGCTGCTGGACCGCCTGGACCTGGCAATCTTCGCTTCCTTCGGCGCCTTCACCGGCATCTACGGCCGCAACGAGCCGCACGCCAGGCGCCTGACCCTGCAGGTCCGGGGCGGCGGGCTGATGCTGCTGGTGATGTTCCTGGCCGCCCTCACCGCGCGGGTGGACGCCCTGGCCGGGCTGTCGGCGGCAGACACCACCTGGGTCCTGGTGGTGGCCACGACCGTGATCGCGTGGGGATGCTCCCTGGTTGTCGCCTGGTGGCGCCTGCGCCCCGCCGGTTCGCTGTTCCACATCTTCGCGTTCGCGGCCATCGCGTCAATCCCCAACCAGCCGCCGCTGTGGCAGGCCATGCTGGTGGCGGTCCTCACGGTGGCTTTCTCCCTGCTGCTCGGCCTGTCCTCGCGGGTGGCCCGGAGCCACCGGACCCCGTGGGTAAATCCGAGACCGGCGGCCCTCACTCCGCGGGAGAAACGCACCGCGTGGCACGAAAGCTGGGGTTACCTCGTGGCGGCAGGCCTGGCGGGAACGCTGGGGACCCTGGCCGGGGAATGGCTGGGCATTGGCCGCAACTACTGGGCGATGGTGGCCGCCGTCGTTCCGCTGGTGGGCCACACCACCCGGCACCGCGTCAGCCGCGGCCTGCAGCGAATCGCGGGCACAGCCCTGGGGCTGGTGCTGCTCGCCGGCATCCTGCTCCTGCAGCCGACGCCCTGGCAGACGGTGCTGGTCATTGCCGCGTGCCAGTTCGGCGCCGAGATGTTCATCGCGCGCCAGTACATGCTGGCGCAGGTTTTCGTCACGCCGCTGGCGCTGATCTCCACGCTTCTCGTGGCACCCGTGCCGCCCGGCATCCTGCTCCGCGACAGAATCGTGGAGACCATCATCGGTGCCGCCGTCGGCATCGCCGTCGTGCTGGCGCCGGGCACGTGGCGCAAACTCAGGGTCCGCCGCGAGGCGCGGACCCCGGAGCGCTTCTCCTAGGAGCGCCTGACGGCTACGGGTGCCCGACGCTGGCGCCGGCGCGGGACACTGCCGGGACGGTTTGCGGGACGAAGGCGAGGGCGAGGACCGCCAGGACCGCGGCGGCGGCGAAAACATAGAAGCCCCACGGGTAGGCGATGCCGGCGGCCACCAGCGCGCCGGTGACGGCCGGGCCCATAATTGCCCCCAGCCGGCCAACGCCGGCGGCAAAGCCCAAAGCGGTGCCGCGCAGGCGGACGGGGAAGAGCTGGGTGACCCAGGCGTAGACCAGAACCTGGGAGCTGAAGACGAACACGCCGGTGACGAAGACGGCGGCATAGAGCACCACTTCGTTCTGGATCTGGATGCTGAGCGCGGCCAGGAACACGGCGGAGAGGCCAAACCAGAGCAGGACGATCTTCTTGGTCCCGTGCCGGTCGGCCAGGACCCCGGCGATCAGCAGGCCCACCACGGCGCCCACGTTCAGGACCAGGAGCAAGGCGAGGCCGGCGTTCAGGCTGTAGCCGGCGGAGGCCATGAGCTGCGGCAGCCAGGTGTTCAGGCCGTAGACCAGCAGCAACCCCATGAAGGACGCCACGGCCACACCGGCCGCAATCAGCGGGTAGGGCTTGCGGCCCAGATCCCGGAAGCTGGCGCGTTCTTCCGCGGGCGCGGCCGCGGCCTGCGCGCGGGCCTGGCTGCCGGCCGGGGACTTGGCGGCCGCAGGGATGTGGTGGACCGGCGGGAGGGTCTCCGGAAGCTTGAACCACAGGAAGGGGACCAGGGCGAAGCCGGCCAGGCCGCCGGCCACGAACATGGTCCGCCAGCTTGGAATGACCATGAGGGCCAGGAACGCGGTGGCCACGGCGCCGACGTGGTACCCGGTCATGGTCCGGGTGGTGGACTTTCCGGCCGTTCCGGCGGGTGCGTAGTCGTTCATGTACGCCAGGGCGGCGGGCAGGCAGGCGCCCAGGCCGAGCCCCGCCAGCAGCCGGAACGCGCTGAACCACGCCACGTTGGGTGCGAAGACGACGGCGATCGTAAAGAGGGAGAACCACGCCACGCAGGCCACCAGCAGGTTCCGCCGGCCAAAGCGGTCCGAGAGCGGGGCGATGAAGAGCGCGCCGAGCCCCACACCCACCAGGGAGACGGTTGCCGCGAACGTCGCCCCAACGGCGTCGAAGCCAAGTTCCTGCGACTTGATGAGGGTCGGGATGACCGTGCCGAGCACCACCAGGTCAAAGCCGTCCAGCACCATGGCCAGCCAGCAGAGCCACACGGGCCACCGTGATTTCTCTCCCGATGACGACGACTTGTCCAATGACGACGTTGACATTGTTACCTCAGCGCTAGTGTTTAGGTGATTCCGTGCCCCGGCCGGTGTTCGCGGGGCCTCTTTCCATTGTGAGAGTTGTATCACCGCGCCGTGTTGCATGGGACACTTAAAACCATTCAGCGGAAGGGATTTGGTGGCCAATTCGAACTCCGGCGACTCGGTGGTGGACCGGGTCCTGCGGTTGATTGCCGCGTTCCCTGAAGGCGTCACGGCGCTGCCGCTCTCGGAGCTTGCCGCGAGGGCGGAGCTCCCCCTGACCACCGCGCACAGGCTCGTCCGGCAGTTGGCCGGGCACGGCCTGCTCGACGTCGGCCCCGGCGGCTCCGTCAGCCTGGGCCTGCGGCTCTGGGAGCTCGCCAACCGCAATTCCCCCACGCTCGAACTCCGCCAGGCGGCCCTGCCGTTCATGGAGGACATCCAGCAGGTGCTGCATCAAAACGTGAACCTCGCCGTGCTGGACGGGCGGGAAGCGCTCTTTGTGGAGCGGCTGTCCCGCCGCGGCTCCGTCGCCAACCGGGCGCAGGTGGCCGGCCGGATGCCCGTGCACGTGTCCTCCGCCGGGCTGGTGCTCATGGCCAACCAGCCCCGCCCCGTCCAGGCCGAGTACCTCGAGGGATTCAGTGATCCGACCGGCCGGCTGCCCCTGGAGGATCTCCGCGCCCTGCTTGGCGAGGCCGCCCATCGGGGCTATGCCCAGCTGGCCGGCGTCGTGGACCCTGACACGTGGGGGATCGCGGTTCCGGTGCTGGACCGCAGGAAGCACGCCGTGGCGGCCCTCGGCGTCGTTGTTCCCCTTCGCGAGGTGCGCCTGCAGGCGCTTGTTCCCGCCCTCCAGACGGCGGCGCGGGGGATCGGGCGGCGGCTGGGAGAGCCCCGCGAGAATCCCGTATTCCATTCAGAGGAATCCATGTAACGCGCATCACCCCCGGGGGAGCACACTGTTAGCCGGAAGACGAAAACGGCCCCGGCCCCGACCGCCCGGACCCCGCAACGAAGCGAGACGCACATGGCACAGCGAAAAGTCATCACCACCCAGGTAGCCATCATCGGTGCCGGCCCGGCCGGACTCATGCTGTCCCACCTGCTGGCCAAGGCCGGCATCGAATCCACCGTCCTGGAGATCCGCAGCCACCAGGAGATCTCCGAGACGGTCCGTGCCGGCGTCCTTGAGCACGGCTCGGTCAACATGCTCGTCGACAGCGGTGTCTCCGACCGCGTGCTGCGTGACGGCGACCGGCATGACGGAATCGAACTGCGGTTCAACGGCGAAAGCCACCGGATCGACTTCCAGGACCTCGTCGGGGAATCGGTGTGGCTGTACCCGCAGACGGACGTGTTCCTGGACCTCGCCGCACGCAGGAAGGCCGACGGCGGCGATGTCCGCTACGGCGTCACGGACACCACCATCCACGACATCGAAGCCAAGCCCAAGGTCTGGTTTACCGATGCGGACGGCGTCGACTACGAGGTCCAGGCCGACTTCATCGCCGGCGCGGACGGCTCGCGCAGCCACTGCCGGTTCCAGATTCCCGAGACGCACCGCAAATGGTACTTCCACGAGTACCCCTTCGCCTGGTTCGGCATCCTGGCCGAGGCGCCGCGCAGCTCCGACGAGCTGATCTACGCCAACTCGAAGAACGGCTTCGCCCTGATCAGCCAGCGCACGGAGACGGTCCAGCGGATGTACTTCCAGTGCGACCCCAACGAGGACGTCAACAACTGGGATGAGGACCGCATCTGGGACGCCTTCCGCAGCCGCGTCAACGGCAACGGCTTCGAGGTCAAGGAAGGGCCCGTGATCGACAAGACGGTCCTGAAATTCCGCAGCTTCGTCCACGCCCCCATGCGGCACGGCAACCTGTTCCTCGCCGGGGACGCCGCGCACACGGTGCCGCCCACCGGGGCCAAGGGCCTGAACCTGGCGCTGCATGACGTCAAGGTCCTCTTCGAGGGATTCGACAGCTTCTATGCCAGCGGCTCCACCGCGCTCCTGGACGCCTACAGCGACCGCGCCCTGAACAGGGTGTGGAAGGCCCAGCAGTTCTCCTACTGGATGACTTCCATGCTGCACACCCCGGCCGGCGCCGATGATTTCTCCCGCGCCCGCCAGCTTGGCGAGCTCCAGTCCGTGGTGTCCTCCCGCCACGGCAGCGCCTACCTCGCGGAGGCCTACACCGGCTGGCCGGGCGCCCGCTAGAGCACCGGCCGGAACCCCGGCAGGGGGTTGATATTTCCATCGACAGGCCTAGGGGCCAGGACTAGCCTATAACCGTCCCAGCATGACCCGACAAGGACGATGGAGAGGTGTCCGATCATGGGAACCGCAGAGAATGTTGAACTGGTCCGGCGGGGTTACACGGCCTTCAACGCAGGGGATATGGCGACCCTCAGCGACCTGTTCGCGGAGGACGCAGTCTGGCACGTTGCGGGAAGCGGCGTGCTATCCGGAACCAAACAGGGCCGCGACGCGATCCTGGCGTACTTCGGTGAACTGGGAGCGCGCACCCAAGGTCACTTCCAAGCCAACGTCGAGGACATCGTCGGCGGGGAAAACCATACGGTCGCGATCCAGCAAACCCACGGGGAAGCCAACGGCAAAACCCTGGACATGCCGACCGTCATCACGTTCGTGGTCCGCGACGGACAGATCGCGGAAGGACGGGAGTTCTTCGAGGACACGGCCAAGGCAGACGACTTCTGGACCTGACCGAACAACCGCATGATCGGCCCCGCCCGCAGGCTGTTTCCATCATCGGCGGCGGCATCGCCGGGCTGGCTCTTGCGGCCCGGCTCGATCCCGCGCGTTTCGAGGTCACAGTCACCGAACAGCGGTACGGGCTCCCGACCGTGGGGACATCCTTGGCCATGTGGCCCGCGGCCCAGCGCGCCCTGGGCGATTTGGGCATCCTGGACGCCGTCAGGGAGGCCAGTCCGGTGATCGATGGCATGACCGTCAGGGCGGCCTCCGGCAGGGCCTGGACATCAGCGCAGGCGACGGGGCTGATCGGCGTCTCCCGGGTTGATCTCATCCGGCTCCTCGACGGTGCAGTCCCGGGCAGCGTGCGCCGGGTGTCCGGCCGCCTCGACGTCGTCCGGCCTGGTCCTGCCGGCCTCGTGGTGGGCGCCGACGGTGTCCACAGCGCGGTGCGCCGCAGCTGCTGGGGTGCCCGCTCCGGTGCCCGGCCCACCCGCTACCTCGCGGTCCGCGGCGTGGCTCCCGGATCGCTGTGGCGTGGGCACACGGGCGAATACTGGGGCCGCGGGCAGCTCTTCGGGATTGGTCCCGCGGCGGCCGGGACCAACTGGTACGCGGCGTTCCGCACCGGGGCGGGACAGGGAAGCCTCGACGTCGCCGCGGTCCTGGCGGAGACCCGCGCCCGCTACGCAGGCTACGCCCCGGGCATCCGCGACGTCCTGGCCGCTGCGGTACCGGAAACGACCCTGGTGCAGCGGATCTGGACGACGCCGCCGCTTGGTCGCTATGTCTGCTCCCGGGTGGCACTGCTAGGGGATGCCGCCCACGCGATGACACCCAACCTCGGCCGGGGTGCCTGCGAGGCGCTGGTCGACGCCGTGACCCTCGCGGCGCTGCTCAATACCCGGCCCGTGGACGAGGCGCTGAGCGCCTACAACCGGGCGCGCCACCTCCGCACGCAGGCGTTGCGGTGGGCGTCGTCGGCCGTGATGCGGCTGGCCCTGGCGGAGCGGGGCCAGCCTGTGCGGGACGCGCTGCTGGGCCTGGCTAGTCCTGGTCCAGGGTCTCGGTCAGATGGTGCGTCGGAATCCGGTCCCGGTCGTAGGTGATCTCGGTATAGCCGTGCGGCTCCGGCTTCCCGGACGGGCTCAGGTTCACGAAGACGATCTCGTCAATGGTGAGGATGCTGCGGCGCGTGATCATGTTCCGGACTTCTGCCCGCATCGTCAGCGATGTCCGGCCGAAACGGGTCGCGGTCAGACCCATTTCGATCAGGTCGCCCTGGACCGCGGAGCTGACGAAGTTGATTTCGGAGATGTACTTGGTGACGGCCCGGCCGTTTCCCAGCTGCAGGATGGCGTAGATGGCCGCCTCCTCGTCGATCCACTTCAGCAGGCTCCCGCCGAACAGGGTGCCGTTGGCGTTGAGGTCCTCGGGCCGCACCCATTTGCGGGTGCGGAAGGTGATGTCGGCCGATTCCATAGGGCGAGGTTAGCCGACTCCGTGACCGGCGGCGTTGTGTGACGCAGCCGGCCCGGGGCGGCGCGCGGCCTCACGCCATGGCGGTGTGCGCGGCGCTGTGCGAATCGATCGGCTTCGCGTAGCAGTACGAGTGCACCAGGCCGACATAAGGCCCGAAGTTCGGCACGGACACGAAGCCGGAGTTCTCGTAGAACTGCCGGCCGTCGGTCTGCACCGAGCCGGCCTCCGCCGTCAGGGTGGTGATTCCCAGCGCGTGGGCGTGGGCTTCGAGGGCCGCGAGGATGGAGCTCGCCACTCCTGAGCCACGGGTGTAGGGCAGTACGTAGAGGCGTTTGATTTCGGCGGTGGTGGCGTCCAGCATGCGAAGGCCGCCGCAGCCCACCGGCTGGCCCGAGGCCTTGTCGTGCGCCACCAGGAACACCGCCGTGTCAGCTTCCGACGGCGGCGGCCCGGGTTCGTGGTCGGGCCGGCCGAAGCGGGCCTCGAGTTCCGCCTGTTGGGCTGCCCTCAGGTCCGCTCCGACGGGGTTTGCCCAAGTGACCTGACGGATGTTGAGCCGCGGGTTGGTCTGCATCACTGCCTCGATTCGCCGAAGTGTTATGCAGTCCAAGGCTAGGCACCAGCGGTTTCGGCTGTGTTTCCTGCCGGTAAGCGTCGCGAGAACTGTGGATGATGGCAGTGCAGTTGCGGCTTCCGGCTCGACTTTCCGGGTCGACGTGGCGACGGCCACAGCCTAGCGGCGCACCAGTGTCCGCAGGAGTTTCAGCGCCACGGAGATCGAGGCGATATCCACTTGGCCCGGTTTGGTCACTTCCGCGAAGGTGTCCTTGATCCGTGCCAGCTGCTCCTGGTGCCCGCGTTCCCAGGCCACGATGCGCTCCACGGCATCGGACGTGCCGGCGTCGGTGGCATTCAGGCCCTGGGTTGTCGCCATTACCGAGACGGTCATGTCGGCTACGGCGGAATACACATCGTCGCGCAGGGCTGCCCGCGCGAGAGACTCCCAGCGGCTCTGCCGGGGCAGATCGGTGATGCTGAGCAGCAGGTTCGCGGCGCCGATGCGCTGGAACACCGCGTAGTACAGGTCAGCAATAGTGGGGATGGGTTCGCGCACTTGTTCGGAGATCAGGGAGATGTCCAGCAACCCGAAACTCTCCAACAGGTCCGAGGCGCGCAGGCCCAGCTCCCGGGGCATCCCCACGGCGGCCCAGTGCGCGAGTCTGTCTTCCGCGCGGTCCAGGTCGGAGCCGCGGAGGTAGTCCAATGTTTGGGTCCGCAGCAGTTCCAGGGTGGGCATGATCCTGTCCAAGGCCGCGGCCACGGGCTGGTCGCGATGGTCGTGCGTCACGTACCATCGCGTGGCCCGGTCGAGGATCCGGCGCATGTGCAGCGTCGCCTCGGCGACGTGTTCGGTGGGATATCCGGCGGGGAGTGCGGCCAGCCGGGTGACGATCCACGGCAGGTCGTAGGCCTCGCGCGCCACCACAAAGGCCCTGGCAACAGCGGCGGCGGTGGCAGTGGTTTCCTCGATGGCACGGAAGGCGAAGGTGATTCCGCCGAGATTGATCATGTCGTTGGCCACCACTGTGCACACGATCTGGCGGCGCAGCGGGTGGTCCGCCAGCTCTGCTTCAAAGCGTTCGGACAGCTGGCGTGGAAAGTAGCCGCGGAGCACGCGCCGGAACCACGGGTCATCGGCAAGGTCACTGGCGTTGAGCTCCGCTGCCAGTTCGATCTTTGCGTAGGCGGCCAGCACCGACAGTTCCGGCGCGGTCAGCCCCTCACCTGACCGCAGCCGTTCCCTGAGTTGTTCGTTGCTTGGCAGGGCCTCCAGCTTGCGGTCAAGGTCCGTGGCGTTCTCGAGCCAGTCCATGGTCCGTTCGAAGCCCGGGCTCCATTCCCGCACCAGGTGCCGGTCGTTGAAGAGCAGGACATTCTGGTCCGCGTTATTGGCCAGCACAAGGCGGGCCACCTCGTCGGTGAGGGAATGCAGGAAGCCGGCGCGTTCCGGCGACGGCATCTTTCCCGCCGCGATCATCCGGTCCACGAAGATCTTGATGTTTACTTCATGATCCGAGCAGTCCACGCCGGCTGAATTATCGATGGCGTCGGTATTGAGCAGGACGCCGGACAGGGCGGCCTCGATCCGCCCGAGCTGCGTGATTCCGAGGTTCCCGCCCTCGGCGATGATCTTCGCCCGCACTTCATTGCCGTTGACCCTGACGGGGTCGTTCGCCTTGTCGCCAACCCCGGTGTTGGCCTCTGATGACGCCTTGATGTAAGTTCCGATGCCGCCGTTGTACAGCAGGTCCACGGGCGCCCGGAGGATGGCCTGAAGCAGGGCGTGTGGCGGCAGGGACCCGGTTCCCGGTTCCAGGCCCAGAGAGCTCCTGACCTGGTCCGTGATGCTGATGGACTTGGCCCGGCGGGAGTGGACACCACCGCCCTCGCTGATCAGTGCTGGATCGTAGTCCGCCCAAGATGAGCGCGGGAGGGCAAAGAGCCGCCGCCGTTCCTCGAACGAGGCCCCCGCATCCGGCGCCGGGTCAAGAAAGATGTGGCGGTGATCGAAAGCCGCCACCAGCCGGATGTGGCGGGAGAGGAGCATTCCGTTCCCAAAGACGTCGCCGCCCATATCGCCGATGCCGGCAACTGTGAAGTCCTCCACCTGGCAGTCCATCCCGAGTTCGCGGAAATGCTGTTTCACCGATTCCCAGGCCCCGCGGGCCGTGATGCCCATCTGCTTATGGTCATAGCCCACGGTCCCGCCGGACGCGAAGGCATCGCCCAGCCAGAAGCCGTACTCCGCGGCCACCGCGTTCGCAGCGTCGGAAAATGACGCTGTTCCCTTGTCCGCCGCCACCACGAGGTAATAGTCGTCGACGTCGTGCCGCACCAGTCGCGCCGGAGGCACCACTGTTTCGCCGTGGGCGGTGGTGACCAGGTTGTCGGTGAGGTCCAGCAGCCCGCGGACGAAGGTCCGGTAGCATTCCAGGCCCTCCGTCAGCCAGGCGTCGCGGTCCATGGCCGGGTCCGGCAACTGTTTGGGATAGAAGCCGCCCTTGGCGCCGGTTGGCACTATCACCGAGTTCTTCACGTTCTGCGCCTTGACCAGGCCAAGGACCTCAGTGCGGAAATCTTCGCTCCGGTCGGACCAGCGCAGCCCGCCCCGGGCCAGTGCCCCGAAGCGCAGGTGGACGCCTTCCACGCGGGGCGAGTACACCCAGATTTCGTATTTGGGACGGGGAAGCGGGGCGCCCGCGATCGCGGAAGGGTTCAGTTTGAAGCTCAGGTGGGGCTTCGCCTGGAAGTAGTTAGTGCGGAGCGTGGATTCCACCAGGTTCATGAAGGTGCGCAGCAGCCGGTCGGCGTCGAGGACGGGAATGTCGTCGATCGCGGCCAGCAGATCCCTCCGGGCCGCGTCGGTGTCCCCCAACCGCCGTGCCGCTTCCAGCTCGGGATCGAACTTGGCCCTGAACAGTGCCAGGAGCGCGTGGGTTGCCCGGACATTGACCAGCAGGGTATCGGCCATGAAGCCGTAGGAGGTCGTTGTGCCCAATTGCTGCAGGTACTTGGCATAGCTGCGCAGGATTGCCGCCTGGCGCCACTCGATGCCCTCCCGGAGGACGAGGCCGTCAAAGCGGTCCGATTCCGAGTCCCCGCGCATGGCAGCTCCGAAGGCATCCCCCAGCAGCCCGCTGGTGCGGGACGGATCCACGCCGGCCGGGTAGCGGACGCCGAGGTCATAGAGGAACAAGGCCCGGTCCCTCCCGCGCACCACATCGAATGGCCGTTGGTTCAGCACCTCCAGTCCGAGGTTGTGGAAGAACGGCAGGATCCGCGTCAGGCTGTGGGCGGTGGTCAGGTAAAGCCGGATCCGGGCGTCTTCGGCCAGCGTCGGGGAGGCATCGGTGCGGACATAAACGGCCAGCTGAGGATCGTTCAGCGGCCGCCCGCCCGTGCCGTCGAGATCGAACCGCTCAAACGTAGTGATGTCCTCGACCGCGTCCTCGACCTCGAAATCAGCCCGGTAGCTGGCCGGGAAGGCGGCGGACCACAGCGCCGACAACCGGCTGGCCTCCGCCGACGGCAACCTGTCACGGAGCGCTTCGTCCAGGCCCTGGGCCCACGTCCGCGTTGCGCTGACAACGCTCCGCTCCACTTCAGCGGGATCGACGTCGGGCATCCCGCCGGCGGGCAACAGTATCCGGAAGAACACGCGGGCCATCGGGGATTCACTAAGCCTGACTTCGAACTCGAGCGAGGAGGACCCGAAAGCCTGTTTAAGCTCGTGTTCAATCCGGAGGCGGACGGCCGTGCTGTACCTGGCCCGGGGGAGGAACACCAGCGCGGTCATGAAGCGCCCGTAGCTGTCAGCGCGCAGGAACACCCGTGTCTGGTGGTGGGCCTGCAGGCGCAGGATCTCCCGGGCAAGCCCGGAAAGTTCATCCAGGTCCCGGTGGAACAGCTCGTCCAGGGGGAAGGACTCGAGGACGGTGAGGAGCTGCTTGCCAGGGTGGGAGGCCTCGGTGAAGCCGAAGCGCTCCTGGGTGGCGCGTACCTTGTCCCGGATGAGCGGGATGCGCCGCACGGACCGGCCCGTGGCGCCCGGGGCGAAAAGGCCCACAAACCTGACTTCTCCCGTGGCCTTCCCGGCGCTACCGAAGGTCCGGACGAGGATTTCATCCAAGTAAGCCGGACGGGGGACGGATGATCTCAGATCCGAAATGGAGATGGTGAGGACCTGCGAATGGGGCAGCCCCGTAACAGGCTGGCGGGCCTCCGGCCGCCCGTCCCTGAGCAGGCCCAGCCCCGCGCCGGGCAGCAACGACACAACATCCGGGCCCTCCGCCGTCGAGTATTCATATTCGCTGTATCCCAGAAACATGAAGTTGCCGCGGTCCAGCCAGCCCAGGAGCTCACCGAGCTGCTCCGGAGTCGGAACCGTGCCGGCGGGCAGCAGGTCCAGGGAGTTGATGGTGCGGGCGAGACGGGCGTGGATGGCTGGGGTGTCATCAGCGACCAACTGGACGTCCGCCAGGACACGCCGCACGTTGGCGATGAGCTCCGCGATGGCCCGTGACCCCGGCAGGCGGCCTATCTCTGCCGCCACCCACGTTTCGGATCTCCACCCCGGCGGGTCCTGGACCGGGCCGGTCGCCGCGGTGCCCGGGACGCCAGCAATTGGGCCCGTCGGTCCGGACTGCGAGGACCCATGCCGTACCTCCACCAACCGATCAGTCCGCGGATCCCGCCGCACCAGAAAATTGGGATGCACCAGTAACCGGATGGACTCGTTTTGGCGGGCCAGCTCCGCAGTAAGCGAATGGATCAGGTGCGGGATGGCGTCGGCAACCACCAGCAGGACGCTGGCGTCGCTTTCGTTCAGGATGTCGACGGCCGCCGTGCCCGCCGGACGGCCGTCCGCTAGTTCCGCATGGTGCCTGGAGCGCTGCTCCAGGTTTTCGGGACTGTAGCCTTGGAGGTCCTCCGGCGCAGCGTGCTCGTAGTACGCCGCGAGGAACTGTTCATCGAAGCCGGGGAAAACGCGGCCGGGCGCATGCCCCCGGTGTACCGATTTGCGTGACATGCCCCTGCGCCTCCACTGCGCGGGCTCAACCGCATGCCGCGGCCGACCATCCTGTCCCCACGCCTGTTTTCATCATCGCCGCGTTCCCGTGAGGAGTCCAGACCCGGTACGCCCCGCCGGGACGGCCTGTACGCCCGCCGGGGACGGACGGGCCCGCTATGCCGGACGGCCGCCGGGGACGGACGGGCCCGCTACGCCGGACGGCCGGTGGGATCCTCCGCCGTCGGATCCGCCAGTGCCAGTCCGCCCACGGGACTGTCGTCCCAGTGGATGAGTTCCCAGCCGTTGGCGGGATCGCCTTCCAGCGCCACGATTCCGGTGTTGTCCAGCACGTGCCTGATGGCAAAGTCCGGTTCGATGTTGTCCGCCCGCAGGCCGGCCCACACCCGGATGGCTGCGCCGTGGCTGACCACGGCCACGGATCCTGAGCCCCCCGCCCCGTTTGTCCGTGCCGCTATTTTGGCGATCGCGGCGTCGTAGCGCTCAAAGAAGTCCCGGCCGCTGGGACCGGCAGGCATCCGGCGGTCCAGCTCGCCGTCCGCCCACGAAGAAATGGTGCCGATGTACCGCTTGTGCGATTCGTGGTCCGTGCGCTTTTCCAGCGACCCGGCCTCGATCTCGTGAAGGCCCTCCAGCACCTCGGTTTCAAGCCCGTGCACCCGGGCGAGCGGTGCCGCTGTGATCTGCGTCCGAACCAGGGTGGAGGCGTACAGGGCCAGGATCCGCTCGTTCGCCAAGGCGCGGGACAACGTCTCGGCCTGACGCTCGCCGAGTTCGGTCAGCCCGGGCCCCGGGTGCGCCGTGTCCAGCTGGCCCAGCACATTGCCGGGCGTCTGGCCGTGCCGGATGAGCAGAAGCCTCATTTGAGGTGGTCCACCAGCTGGTCCGCGATGCCCGTGTACTTGCCCGGGGTCAGCGCCAGCAGGCGGGCTTCAGCGTCGGCGGACAAGCCGAGGCTCTGGACGAATTCCTGCATCCGGGCGGCATCCACGCGCTGTCCGCGGGTCAGGTCCTTGAGCCGTTCGTACGGGTTTTCCATGCCGTCGACGCCAGCGATGGCCTCGGCGCGCATAACCATCTGGATGGCCTCGCCGAGGACTTCCCAGTTGGTGTCAAGGTCCGCGGCCAGCACGTCCTCGGCAACCTTGAGCCGGTCCAGGCCCTTGGCAACGTTCGAGATGGCGAGCAGCGAGTGGCCGAACGCCACACCGATGTTGCGCTGCGAGGAGGAGTCGGTGAGATCGCGCTGCCAGCGGGAGGTGACCAGGGTGGAGCCGAGGACGTCCAGCAGGCCGGAGGAGATCTCAAGGTTGGCCTCGGCGTTTTCGAAACGGATCGGATTCACCTTGTGCGGCATGGTTGAGGAGCCCGTGGCGCCTGCCACCGGGATCTGCACGAAGTACCCGATCGAGATGTAGCTCCAGATGTCGGTGCAGACGTTGTGCAGGATGCGGTTGAAACGCGCGACGTCGGCATAGAGTTCGGCCTGCCAGTCGTGGCTTTCGATCTGGGTGGTCAGCGGGTTCCAGGTCAGGCCCAGGCCTTCGACGAAGCCCTTGGCGACCTGCTCCCAGTCGGCGCCCGGGACGGAGGCGACGTGGGCGGCGTAGGTGCCGGTGGCGCCGTTGATCTTGCCGAGGTATTCGGTGCGGGCGATCCGGTCCAGCTGCCGGCCCAGCCGGTGCGCGATGACGGCCAGTTCCTTGCCCAGCGTGGTGGGCGTGGCGGGCTGGCCGTGGGTGCGGGAGAGCATCGGCACGGCGCGGTTGTCCCCGGCCATGGCGCTGATCTGGGCGACGAGGGCGCGGGCCGCAGGCAGCCACACATCCTCCACGGCCCCCTTGATGCCCAGGGCGTAGGAGAGGTTGTTGATGTCTTCCGAGGTGCAGCCGAAGTGCACCATGGCGGTCAGCCGGTCGATTCCGATGCCGGGCAGGCGGCGGCCGATGTAGTACTCCACGGCCTTGACGTCGTGGACCGTAACGGCCTCGATCTCGGCCAGTTCGGTGACGGAGGCGGCGTCGAACTCCGTGACGATCGCACGCAGTTGCTCCTGTTGTTCCGCCGTGAGCGGCCCGGCGCCGGGCAGGACGCTGTTGCCGGTCAGGTGGATCAGCCACTCGACCTCAACAGCCACGCGGTCGCGGTTCAGGGCGGCCTCGGAAAGGTAGTCGACCAGCGGTGCGACGGCGGACTGGTAGCGGCCATCCAGCGGGCCGAGCGCGATCTGGTGGTCGGACGCGGCGAGGGCCAGGCGTCCGGACGGCGTGCGGGTATCAGCTGTGGCGGCAGTTTCAGGCATATGGCGATTCTTTCACGAAGTGCCGTCGGGCCTTAAGCGCCCCCGTCCTTGTGACATTGCCGGATGACATTGCCGGCTTGCAGTGCCTGGCGGTCCGGGACGTTGTCCACATAGCCGGGCGGCTCTCTTCAGCGGGCACGGGCCAGCCCGCTAGCGTCGGTTCATGGACAGCTGGATGAGGCAGGTCACTGGGATGAGGCCGGGATGAGGCCGGTCAGCAGCGGCATGCCACCGGGACCCGGGGGCAGTGTGGCGGTGCAGGACATGGCGGTGCAGGACATGGCGGTTCTTGGCGTGACGGCCGCCGACGCCCTCGAGTGCGCTTCGCGCAGTTATGAAGTCCAGCAGTTCGCTGCGCGCGTTGCGCGGTGCGCCGATGAGGCTGATGCGGTGCTCGCCGCCCTCGCCCGCCTCGAGCTGCAGTCGTGGCAGTCACCGGCCGGCCGGGCCTACCGTGTGGCCTTGTCCCTGCACGCGGCGGCGCTGCACCGGAGCCGGGACGCGCTGCTCGATGCTGTTGCCGTGGTGCTCCGGCACGCCCGGAACGTGGCGCAGCCCGCGGACCGGATGGGACCCTGATGGCCGAGTCGAGTCCGGCGGGCTCCGGCGGCAGTCCCGGGGTTTCCGCGCCGCCGCGCGACGGCAGCCTGCTCATCCGGGGCGGAATCGGCGGGGTGAGCTTCCAGTTCGAGGAGCTGCTGGCGGGTGCCGCGGCACTGGACGGGCTGGTCCGGCAGCTGCAAATGGTTGAGGTGGAGGCCGACACCGTCCGGCGCACACTCTTTCCCTATCAGTCCGACTCCTACACCAGCGGCAGCAACGCCATCATCGCCGTGGGGGAGGCCGGCCGGGACGTCGGACGCGTCCGGTCCCAGCTTCAGCGGATCGGCGACGACGTCCGCGCCAGTCACCGCGAATACGAATATGCAGAAGCCCGGAATGCCCTGCTGCTGCGGATGGGACTGCACGGCTCCGAGTACGGCGCAGCACCGGAGCCCTTCGCCCTGCCCGGGGTGCGCGGCACTGTTGAAGGCTGGGTCGCCATGGCACCCCGGAATCTCGCCGTGCTGCTTGGCCTGCCCTGGCCCCTGGCCGCCGTAGCCAGCGCCCTGGCCGGGCCCGCTGACATCCGCCGCCTGGTGCGGGACGCCTCGGAAGCGCCGGGGCTCGTGTTCCTCAAGCCCCGCCCCGTCAGCATCGTGGGCCGGGAGACGTTTACGGCCGACGTCGACCTCTCACCGGCCGGGCTGCTGCGGCGGGCCGGGGCAGTGGGAGAGCAGGGCGGCCGGATCGAGGTTATCGAGGTCGACGGCGGATCCCGGCCCGCGTGGGTGGTGATCATCCCCGGAACACAGCAGGGCGCCCTGCCGGAAGGCACCAACCCTTTCGACCCTGCCGGAATCGCCGAGGCCCTGGGCTATGACTCGGCGTTGACGGCGCAGGCCATCAGGGAGGCGCTGCGGCAGGCCGGGGCCGAGGCCGGCGATCAGCTCGTGGCCGTCGGCTACAGCCAGGGCGGGATCCACGCGATGAATCTCAGCAAGGACCGCGCTGTCCTGGCCGAGTATGACCTCAAGTTCGTGCTGACCGCGGGCTCCCCGGTGGGCGGGATCAGCCCCGCGCCGGGGATCCGCAGCCTGCACCTGGAACATGAGCAGGACTGGGTGCCGGGGGCGGACGGACTGGCGAACCCGGACACCAGGGACCGGGTGACCGTGACCCTCACCAACCCGCTGGCGGTGCCGCCACCACAGGACTTCGGCCTGGGTCCCGGGCACCGGCTGGAGAATTACGCCGACGGGGCCGCGCTCGTCTCGGCGAGCCGGGACAACACCCTGAAGGACTCCACGGCCGCGCTGGCCGCAGTGGTGGGGACCGGCGGGGCGGCGACGGTGACCCGGTTCTCGCTCCGGCGCGAGGCCCGGCCGGCACCGCGGGCAACCCCCGCAACCCCTCCCGGACCGCAGCGCAGCCCGGGCGCCCCTAACGATCGAGGGCGGGAAGGAAGCTCGCCACGAGGGACACCAGGCTGATGATGATGGCGGCAAACACGGCGGTCCAGAAGAACGAGTCGATGGTGAAGTGCACAGTGGTGTAGCTGCTGATCCAGGAGGTCAGGTAGAGCATCGCGGCGTTGATGACCACGGTGAACAGGCCCAGGGTGAGGATAGTGATCGGCAGCGAGAGGAGGCTGACAATGGGCTTGACGAAGGCATTGACCAGACCGAAGATCAGGCCGATGAACAGGTAGCCCAAGATGATGCTGATGGTGCCGTCACTCTGGGTGGAAATATCCAGCCCGGTGAGGATCCAGCAGGCGATGGCAAGGGCCAGCCCGTTGATGATGACTCGTACGATGATTGAGCGCATGGCCCCATGCTGTCATACGCCCGGCGGCGACGGCAGGGACCATATTCCCCATGTCAGCAACGGCTATCCCCTACGGACAGCAATCAGCTCCCGCAACTGCGGCAGCGACCCGAAGTAGGCTAGTTGGCATGACTTCATCAGAGAATCCGGCCGGGGGCATCAGGCCCCGTCCGGTGGTAGACCTCCTCCCCCGCTACGCGGCCGGAAAACCCCCCGTCCCCGTGGAGGGCCTGACCAGCTACAAGCTGTCCTCCAACGAGAACCCGTTGCCCCCGATCCCTGCAGTGCAGCAGGCCATCGCGGCGCAGACCGATTTCAACCGCTACCCCGATCCGCTCAGCAGCAGGCTGCGTGAAGCGCTCGCCCGCTTCCTGGATGTGCCCGCCGAGGACATCGTCACGGGCGCCGGCAGCCTGGGCGCCCTGAACCAGCTGCTGACCACCTTCGCCGGCCAAAACGACGACGGCAAGGCCGACGAGGTCATCTACGCCTGGCGCTCGTTCGAGGCCTACCCAATCTGCGTCGGACTGGCAGGCGCCGAGAGCGTCCGGATCCCGCTGACATCCGACGGGCGGCATGACCTGGACGCCATGGCCGCCGCGGTGACTGCGCGGACCCGGATGATCCTGCTGTGCACGCCCAACAACCCCACCGGACCCATCCTGACGGCCGAGGAAACGGAGCGCTTCATCCACGCCGTTCCGGCCGACGTCGTGGTGGTCATTGACGAGGCCTACCAGGAATTCGTGCGCGCCGGCGACGCCGTGGACGGCATCGCCATGTACCGCAAGTACCCCAACGTCGTCGTCCTGCGGACCTTCTCAAAAGCGCACGGCCTCGCCGGACTCCGCGTGGGCTACAGCGTCTCCCGGCCCGAACTGACGCAGCACCTGCGCGTCAGTGCTACCCCCTTCGCCGTGTCCCAGATCGCGGAAACGGCGGCCGTCACGTCGCTCGAGCACTTCGCCGATGTTGTAGAAAGGGTACAAAGCCTGGTGGACGAACGGGACCGGGTCACGGCGGGACTGCGTGAGCTCGGGTGGTACGTCCCGGAGGCCCAGGGCAACTTTGTCTGGCTCAATCTGGGCGAAAACAGCGCGGAATTTGCCGCCCTGGCGGCGGAACGGGCGCTGTCCGTACGGGCCTTCGGCAACGAGGGCGTCCGCGTCAGCATCGGCGAAACGGAAGCCAACACCCGTTTCCTGGAGCTCTGTGCGATCTATACAAAACCGCCGCGGCGTTCCTAGCGCTTAACACTGCGCGCTCAGGCCGCCCCGTGCGGATAAAGTAAGGACCAGTAAGCCAAAATATATGCCGGGCCTGGAATGTATTCCCGGCCCGGCATATATCCCAGCGATTGCGGCGCATTCGGATGCGGCAAGCAAGGAGACGGTATGGGCGCCACACATCTGCCCTCTACCGAGTTCGACGGAACCGGGATGGATGACCAGCTCGAAGCGGAGGCCGAGGCCCAACTGGGTGCCCCGGCCGAGCCGATGGTGCAGTTGCTGGACCCGGACGGCACCCTGGGCTCGGACCCGGTTTTCTCAAAATACGCCGAGAAGCTGGACCCGGACACCCTGCGCGGCTTCTACGCGGATATGGCCAAGATCCGCCGCTTCGACGTGGAAGCCACCGCCCTGCAGCGGCAGGGCCAGCTGGCCCTGTGGGTCCCGCTCACCGGGCAGGAAGCTGCCCAGATCGGCTCCGGACGGGCCAGCCAGCCGCAGGACTACATCTTCCCCACCTACCGCGAGCACGGCGTGGCCCTGACGCGGAACGTGGACCTGGCCGAGCTGCTGCGCCAGTTCCGGGGCGTCTCCAACGGCGGCTGGAACCCGAAGGACACGAACTTCCACCTCTACACGCTGGTCCTGGCCGCCCAGACCCCGCACGCCGTCGGGTACGCCATGGGCATCCAGCGGGACCAGAAACTGGCGGCCGCCAACGCCGTCGCCAGCGTGGAAGCGGGACAGGCCGTGGAGCCGAACGCCGCCGTCATGGTGTACTTCGGCGACGGCGCCAGCTCCGAAGGGGACGTCCATGAATCCATGGTGTTCGCCGCTTCCTACCAGGCGCCCGTGGTCTTCTTCTGCCAGAACAACCACTGGGCCATCTCCGTGCCAAGCTCCGTGCAGACCCGCATCCCGCTCGCCAACCGCGCCAAAGGCTACGGCTTCCCCGGCATCAGGGTGGACGGCAATGACGTGATCGCCGTCCACGCCGTCACGGAATGGGCGCTGGAGCGGGCCCGCGAGGGCCATGGTCCTGTACTCATCGAGGCGTTCACCTACCGGGTTGGGGCGCACACCACGGCCGATGACCCCACCAAATACCGCGAATCCGCCGAAGAAAGCCTGTGGCGTGCCAAGGACCCGCTGGCGCGGCTGGAGAAGTATCTCCGGGCCCAGGGCCTCGCGGATGACAGCTTCTTCGAGCAGGTCAAGGCCGACGGCGACGAGCTCGCCGCCTATGTCCGCAAGACCACGCACGACCTCGAAACCCCGGACATCCGGACCGCCTTCGCCAACACCTATGTGGAGGCCCACCCGCTGGTGGCCGAGGAACTGGCCTGGTTCGAGGAATACAGCGCGGGGTTCGCCGATGAGGCGTCCGCCGATGAGGCACATAGAGTCCAGACAGACAGGGCGGCCCGCTGATGACCACCATGACCATTGCGAAAGCCATCAATGAGGGCCTGCGGGCCACGTTGAACAACAACCCCCGCTCGCTGCTGATGGGCGAGGACATCGGGGCCCTTGGCGGCGTCTACCGGGTCACCGACGGGTTGATCGCCGAATTCGGCGCCGACCGCGTGGTGGATACCCCGCTGGCCGAATCCGGCATTATCGGCACCGCGATCGGCCTCTCCCTGCGCGGCTACCAGCCGGTCTGCGAGATACAGTTCGACGGTTTCGTGTTCCCGGGGTTCAACCAGATCACGACGCAGCTGGCCAAGATGCACTCGCGCAGCAACGGCAACCTGACCGTTCCCGTCGTCATCCGGATTCCGTACGGCGGCGGCATCGGCTCCATTGAACACCACTCCGAATCGCCGGAGGCACTGTTCGCCCACACGGCCGGGGTGCGCATCATCACCCCCTCCAATCCGCACGATGCCTACTGGATGATCCAGCAGGCCGTCGACTGCCAGGATCCCGTAATCGTCTTCGAGCCCAAGCGGCGCTACTGGCTCAAGGGCGAGGTCGACACCGAGACCCCGGGCGCGTCCGCTGACCCCTTCAAGGCGCATGTGCTCCGCGAGGGCACCGACGCGACCGTCGTCGTCTACGGCCCGCTGGTGCCCGTGGCCCTCGCCGCGGCCGAGGCCGCCGCCGAGGACGGCCACAGCGTCGAGGTGATCGACCTCCGTTCCATCTCGCCGATCGACTTCGACACCGTCACGGCCTCGGTCCGGAAAACCGGCCGGCTGGTTGTGGCCCACGAGGCCCCGACGTTCGGCGGCATCGGCGGCGAAATCGCCGCGCGGATCAGCGAGCGGGCGTTCCATTCACTGGAGGCCCCCGTCATCCGCGTCGGGGGATTCCACATGCCCTATCCCGTGGCCAAGGTCGAAGAAGACTACCTGCCGGACATCGACCGCATCCTTGAGGCGCTGGACCGCGCCCTGGCGTACTGACGAGGACCCATGACGCTCAACAAGTTCAACCTTCCCGACGTCGGCGAAGGGCTGACGGAGGCCGAAATCGTCGCCTGGAAAGTCAAGGCCGGCGATACCGTGGCCGTCAACGACGTCCTGTGCGAGATCGAGACGGCCAAATCCCTGGTGGAACTGCCCTCACCGTTCGCCGGCACCGTCACGGAACTGCTGGTGCCCGAGGGAGTCACGGTGGATGTCGGCACGCCGATCATCAGCGTGAGCGACGCTGTCGACGCCCCGGCGCCTGCCGCCGCGGCACCCGCCCCGGCGCCTGTGGCACAGGAGCAGGCTGCCGGCCAGGAACAGGCTTCCGCCGCGCCCATGTACGGCACGCTTCCGGCTGATGACTCCGACGCCGGCGAACCAGCCGGGCGTCCGGCCGGCGGTCCGCTGGTGGGCTCCGGTCCCAAGGCAGACGCCGTCAAGCGCCGGCGGCGGATTTCTGCCCCTGCGGCCGCCGGCCACGAAGCCCCGTCCGCGGCGACAGCCACCGGCGCTGCCGCCCCGGTGGTGGAGCGGGCCGGGGTGGAGGCCCACGACATATGGATCAACCCGGACGCGGCCAGCAGTCCTGCCGACGCGGCCACAGGCCCCGCCGGCTCCGTTGAGGCGCGCCCCACCTTCGGCGGTGCCATCAGCGGCCTGGTCGGCAAGGTGCTGGCCAAGCCTCCGGTCCGCAAGATCGCCCGGGACCTCGGGATCAACCTGGCCGACGTCGTGCCTACCGGCGCCCGCGGTGAAGTGACCCGCGAGGACCTCGTGAGCTACCAGGCCCAGCGGGACGCCGAGGTGGACAAGGCGGACTCGTTCTGGGGCAAGTCCGGCCGCCCGCAGGAGCAGCGGATCGAGCGGATCCCGGTCAAGGGAGTCCGCAAAGCCACCGCGAAGGCCATGGTCGAATCCGCGTTTGCCGCGCCGCACGTCAGCATCTTTGTCGACGTCGATGCCAGCCGCACCATGGAATTCGTCAAGCGCCTCAAGGCCTCCCGCGACTTCGAAGGCATCAAGGTCTCCCCGCTGCTGATCCTGGCCAAGGCGGTCATTTGGGCCGCGGCGCGAAACCCGAGTGTCAACGCGACGTGGGTGGACAACCCGGACGGCAGCGATTCCGCGGAGATCCACGTCAAGCACTTCATGAACCTGGGCATCGCGGCCGCCACGCCCCGCGGGCTGATGGTGCCGAACATCAAGAACGCCCAGGACCTCTCGCTCAAGCAGCTGGCCCTTGCCCTGAACGAGCTCGCCACGACGGCGCGGGCCGGCAAGACCCAGCCTGCCCAGATGCGCGGCGGCACGCTCACCGTGACCAACATCGGCGCCCTCGGGATCGACACCGGAACGCCGATCATCAACCCGGGCGAGGTCGCGATCGTGGCGTTCGGCACCATCAAGCAAAAGCCCTGGGTCCTGGACGGCGAAGTCATTCCGCGCTGGATCACCACCCTCGGCGGCTCCTTCGACCACCGCGTGGTGGACGGCGACCTTTCGGCCCGCTTCATGGCCGATGTCGCCGCCATCCTGGAAGAGCCGGCCCTGCTGCTGGACTAGCCGGCGAAACC
>NZ_KI914945.1:32588-45659 GCF_000520575.1 Arthrobacter sp. I3 | reverse complement strand
CCCCGCCGCTGAACCTTTTCAGCGGCGGGGTTTGTCAGTGTTGGGGCTTCTCAGTGGCGGGCAGCCTGGCCCGGGCCGCTCAGTTTCCCGAGTATGCGGTCAGGATCTGGACCAGCGCGGGATCGCCGCTCATGCCGGCGAGGGCGACCGAGGCGGCAAACATCAGACCCGCGAGCCCCGCGCAGCACGCGCTGATTCCCGTCAGGAACTTCCAGTCCTCCCGCAACACGCTGCGCACGGTGTCGGGCATGCGCAGGCCCGGGGCAATCAGGTTGGGCGCGCTGTCCGTCGATCCGTCGTCCAGGAATGCGACAACGCGTCCGGCGCCGCGGTCCACGCGCATGGCGCTGATGTGGTTGCCGTGCCGGGCCAGAAGGATGTCGTGGCCAACCAGCTGGCGGCGCTGAAGAGTGATCATGGGGCTCCCTTGGTAGGTGGGTTCTCGGACGTCCGCACCATCGCAGGGCACCTCCCATTTTACTGAGCCGGTCCGCGCCGGGCGGCCCGCTGGGCGGTGAGGCTGCCCACGACAGAGGGTGATCCTCATCAAGTCCGGACACAGCCGCGACCTGACACAGCCAAGTCCGCGCCCTCCTGTCCCGCGGCTACGCCCGGCACTAGAGTGGCACCAGCCGCCGACAGCCCGGGCGGAAGCGGATCAAAGGAGATGTTGCGTGTTTTCAAGCCCGTACCCCGACGTCGATGTTCCCAACCTCGGCATTTACGACTACCTCTTCGGCGCTCTGGCAGAGGAGGACCTGGACCGGGTCGCCGTCGTCGATGGCGCCAGCGGTGCGGAGACCACCTACCGGGCGCTGCGCGGGCAGATCGACGCCCTCGCCGGTGCCGTCGCCGCCCAGGGCCTGGGTGTGCACGGCGTGGCCGCCATCCTGTGTCCCAACGTCCCCGCCTTTGCCACCGTCTTCCACGGCCTGCTCCGGGCAGGCGCAACGGTCACCACCATCAACGCCCAGTACACGGCGGACGAGATCGCCACCCAGCTCACCGACGCCGGCGCGGACTGGCTCTTCACCGTATCGGCGCTGCTTCCGGCCGCCCGTGAGGCCGCCGAAAGGACCGGGATCCCTGCCTCACGGCTCGTGGTGCTCGACGGCGCCGACGGCCACCCCTCGCTGGCCGACTTGCTCGCAATGGGCGCACCGGCACCTCGCGTCTTGTTCGATCCCGCCACGCATGTGGCCGTGCTGCCCTACTCTTCCGGCACCACCGGCCGGCCGAAGGGGGTCATGCTCAGCCACCGAAACCTCGTCGCCAACGTGGAACAGGCCAGGGGTCTGCTCGACGTCGGCCCCGAAGACCGGGTCCTGGCGCTGCTCCCATTTTTTCACATCTATGGGCTGACCGTGCTGCTGAACCTCGCGCTGCGCCAGCGGGCCAGGCTTGTGACCATGCCCCGGTTCGACCTGCCCGAGTTCCTGCGGATCATCCAGGACCACCGGTGCAGCTACCTGTTCATCGCGCCCCCCGTGGCCGTGGCGCTGTCCAAGCACCCGCTCGTTGCCGAGTACGACCTCGGCTCGGTGCACACCGCCCTTTCCGGCGCGGCGCCGCTGGACGGCGAACTTGGCAAGCGCCTGGCCGAACGCCTCGGCTGCCAGGTCCTGCAGGGCTACGGCATGACCGAGATGAGCCCGGTATCGCACCTCATTCCGCGCCAAAGTCGCGATGGGCTCAGGGTCCCCGTCAGTTCCGTGGGGTACACGGTGCCGAACATGCAGTGCCGCCTCGTGGACCCGGCCACGGGGGAGGAGATCCCGGTTCCCGCGGAAGGGACCAGCGCGCCGGGGCACCTGTTGTGCCGCGGGCCGAACGTGATGCTCGGCTACCTCAACCGGCCCCAGGAAACCGCGGACACCCTGGACGAGGACGGCTTCCTGCGCACGGGGGACATCGCCACGGTGCGGGCGGACGGAGTGGTGACGGTCGTGGACCGGCTCAAGGAACTGATCAAGTACAACGGCTACCAGATCGCCCCGGCGGAACTGGAGGCGCTGCTCCTCACCCACCCCGGCATCGCCGACTCCGCGGTGGTCGGCTCCCTCGACGCCGACGGCCAGGAGGTGCCCAAGGCGTTCGTGGTCCGCCAGCCGGGCGCGGACGGCGATGCCTTGGACGTGGCGGGCGTCATGGACTTCGTGGCGGGCCGGGTGGCGCCGTTCAAGAAAGTCCGACAGGTCGAGTTCATCGAGGCCGTGCCGAAATCCGCCTCAGGAAAAATCCTGCGGCGGATGCTTGGGTCTGCAGGTTCAGACAACGGCCAAGCCGCCGTGCCGGCAGCGGCACCGAAGAAGCAGTAGCGCCTCAGTCGGCGTCGGTTTTGGCGATGTAGACGTCACAGGGGGCGTTGTGGGCCACGCTGTTCGCAACGCTCCCCAAGACCCGGCCGATTCCGCTCATGCGCCGGTTGCCGACCACGATCATCAAGGCATGGGTCCGTTCGGCTTCCCGGATCAGGGCCTCGGCCGGCTTGCCCCGCGCGGCGGCGTACGTGACGGTGATGTCCGGGCGGCGAAGGCCTTCCGCGACCGAGCGCGCAACCGTTTCCGCATTGCCGGCGTCGGAAACGATCCACTGGTCACTGCCGCTGCCGAAGACCTGTGTCTTGTCGCTGTCAAAGGCGCTGACCACATGAAGTGTCGCCCCCACGGAAACTGCGAGGTCGCGCGCGGTGTGCGCCGCCCGCAGTGCAGTTTCACTGCCGTCGACGCCGACAACGATTATTCCGGTCATGGACCGCTCCTCTTTCAACGAGTAATGCTGTTTAGTGTGCCTGGCCGATCAACTGGCCCCAGCGCGCCCCAGTCGAGGCCCCGCGTGGATCCTGCCGGTGTTCACGCTACAGGGCGGCCAGGGCTTCCCGCAGGACCGGCGCGAGCCGCCGCACACCCTCGCGGATCGATTCGGGCGGCACCGCGCTGAACGCCAGCCGAATCTTGTTCGACGGGTCGTCCGAGTTTGTAAAGGCCGCTCCCGGAATGAAGACGACGCCGGCGTCGATGGCCTTCCTTAGCAGCGGGTAAGTATCCACGCCGTCGGGCAGCGTAACCCACACGAAGAAGCCGCCTTCAGGGCGCGTCCAGGTCAGTCCCTCCGGCATGTATTCGGCCAAGGCGGCCAGCATTGCCTCGCAACGTTCCTGGTACAGCCCCCGATACGTCTCGATCTGGCCGCGCCAGTCGTAGTCGCGCAGATAGGCCGACACCAGCATCTGGTTCAGCGTCGGCGGGCACAGGGTGACGGCCTCCGACGCCAGGTAATACCTGCGCTGCAGGTGCGCCGGGACCAGGGCCCAGCCGATCCGCAGGCCCGGGGCGAAGATCTTGGAAAAGGACCCCATGTAGATGACGTCATCCGGGTTGGCCGCCCGGAGGGGGATGAGCGGCTTGCCGTCGAAGCGGAGCAGGCCGTAAGGGTTGTCCTCCAGCACCAGAATATTCGCGCGACGGCATATATCCACCACGGATTGCCGGCGTTCCGCGGACAGGGTAATGCCGGACGGGTTGTTGAAGCTGGGAATGGTGTACAGGAACTTGACGTTCTTGCCCGCGGTCTGGAGGGCGGCGATCTTTGCCTCCAGCAGATCAGGGATGATGCCGTCACCGTCCATCGGCACCGTTTCGACCTCCACCTGGTAGGCCTCGAAGGTGTTGAGGGCCCCGACATAGGTGGGGTCCTCCACGAGGACCACGTCGCCCGGATTGCAGAAAACCTTGGTGGCCACATCCTGCGCGGACTGCGAGCCGGCCGTGATGACAATGTTCGCGGGGTCGGCGTCCAGGATCCCCTCGGCCGCCATGACCTCGCAGATCTGGATGCGGAGCTCTTCAGTGCCTTGGCCGCCGCCGTACTGCAGGGCGGTCATCCCCTGCTCGGCGATGATCTTAGCAGCGGTCTGGCCCAGGCGTTCCAGCGGCAGGGACTGCAGGTAGGGGCTGCCCCCGGCGAGGGAAACGAGCCCAGGGCGCATCGAGATGTCGAAGACATCCCGGACCGCCGACTGCTTGATATTTGCTGCGCGCTCCGAGAACAGGATCTCGTGGCGGTGGGCGGACGTAGCCGCACGTTCGATTGCGTCAATGGCCTCGGCCGGAAGTACTGCTGCGGCGGCATCAAGTGTTTCGTGGGTCACAAACCCAAGGATACTACCCGTGTTGTCTTGGGGGAAACGATTGTTTCCAGAGAATGCCAGGGCTGAAACAGGCGGGGATGCTCCGGGCGGCCCGGGGCCCCCGGCAGCACACGGCTGCCGGGGGCCCGGGAGATATCTGGCGCGGAGTGCGGGGTGCGGTAGCTTACGCCGCTTCCGCAGCGGGAGCCTCGGCCAGTGCGTCGAACACGCCCTTGATCTGCTCGACAACTTCGGCGTCGTCCTTGGGGTGGACCTCGGCGAAGCGGACCATCGAGCCCGGGACTGCCAGCTTGACGTTTTCGAGGACCTGGGCGCCGGCGATGCCGACGGCCTTGCGGGCCTCGTCCTGGGCCCATACGCCGCCGAACTGGCCAAAGGCGGTTCCGACAACCGCGGTGGGCTTGCCGGACAGGGCGCCTGCGCCGAAGGGGCGGGACAGCCAGTCGATGGCGTTCTTCAGCGATGCCGGGACGGTGCCGTTATGCTCTGGCGTCACCAGCAGGATGGTGTCGGCCTCGTTGGCGGCGGCCCGCAGGGCGGCGGCGGCCGCGGGCACCTGGCCTTCGACGTCGATGTCCTCGTTGTAGAAGGGGATGTTGCCCAGGCTCTCGTGAATGACCACGTCCACCTGTTCCGGGGCGTTGAGCGCGATGGCCTCGGCCAGCTGCAGGTTGGTGGAGCCGGCGCGAAGGCTGCCGACGAGAGTGAGGATGGTCTTCTTGGACATGTGTACTCCTGTGCATCACGCCGCGGGGTGATTCCGGCGGCTGGTGGATCGTGAGGCTTTGGGGGCCTTCACCCATGCTAAACGGACTGCGGTCCGGTTATATTCCAGAGCCACTTTCCAGGGCGCTAGAATCAGCGGTGTGAGCCTCATCCCGATCCGTCCCGGCGCCCAGTCCGGGGCGGGGCGCCCCGCCGCCCCCGCCGCAGAATCAGCGCGCAGCGACGCGATGCGCAACAGGGAGCTCCTGCTCTGCGCCGCCCGGGAAATCGTTGACGAATCCAGCGTCGACGCCCTCACCATGGACCGGCTGGCGCAGCGCGCCGGAGTTGGAAAAGGGACGGTCTTCCGGCGGTTCGGCAGCCGTGCCGGGCTGATGATGGCGCTCCTTAGCGACGCCGAGGCCGAATTCCAGGGCCGGTTCATGTTTGGTCCGCCCCCGGTAGGTCCCGGCGCGCCGCCCCTGGAGCGGCTGATCGCCGTGGGCGCCGCCCGCATTGACTGGATCTTGGAATTCGGGGAGCTCGCGCGGGCCGCCGACGCCTCGGTCTACAACAGGTTCGATGTCCCGCCGGCCGTCCTCTGGCGCCGTCATCTCGAGATGCTGCTGCGCGAAGCCGGCGTGACGGCGGACCCGTGGGTCATGGCGTCGGCCCTCGGGGCGTCGCTGGAGCCGGAACTGTTGCTCCATTCCGTCGGCGTGCACGGGATTGCGCCGGAGCGCCTTGCGGACACCTGGCGGGAGCTTGTCACTCGCGTAGTGTGCGGTCCCTAGCGGCGCAGACGGTTCCGTGGGTCAAATCCATTCCACGGAGTTATTCATAACGATCTGTAGCGAAGCCGCCGTGTCGCGGCCCGTGAGAGCCCGGCGGAGCCCGACTAATGTGATAGCTTCCTCTGGAATGTGACCCGCAACATAGCCCACAAGGGCTCAGCCGCAAGGCATGCGGGCGGCCGGAAACCAGCTGGCCCATACTCCCGAACCGGCCGCGCAACCCGCTGCCGGATGGGGACGACGGAAGGATCGACGTTGTGAATAATCTTGCCCCCGGCACAGGCGGGCCCGCCCGTGCGGCCGCAGCCGTGACGCCCGGATCTGCTCAGGCAACGGCGATCCAGAACTAGCCGCTCCATGCTTCGATATCTCGCCAAACGCGCGCTCACGTACGTCTTCATGATCTTCCTGACCACCAGCGCCGGCTATCTCCTGGCCGTGAGCACGCTGCAGCCGGCGCTGCTGGAGCAGGAGCGGATTCCGCGGCCCACGCCCGAGCAGGTGGTCAATTCCTTCCGGCTCAAGGGGCTCGATCCCACCCTCAACCCGTGGGAGCGCTACGTCGACTGGCTCACCGCCATTCTCACCCGCTGGGACTGGGGACGGAGCCCCAACGGCGCCTTCATCAACGCCGAGTTCGGCGACCGGGTCTGGATCTCAACCCGGCTCTTCCTGGCCTCGATCATCCTGACCCTCGTGATCGGCGTCGCCCTCGGCGTCTTCACCGCAGCCCGCCAGTACAAGGCCTCGGACCGGGCCATCACCTCGTACAGCTACCTCATGTACATCGTCCCCGCACCGATCGCCTACTTCCTGGTGCAGCTGGGCGCCATCAACATCAACGAGTCGGTCGGGGAGCGGGTCTTCTTTGTCACCGGCATCTCCACCCCGGGTCTGGACGGCGACGGCTGGGCCCAGTTCGTCGACATGCTCGCCCACTACGCCGTGCCCACGTTCGCCATCACAATTGTGGGCTGGGGCGCGTACCAGATCGCCCAGCGCCAGTATCTGCTGGACAACGTCAACGCCGACTTCGTCAGGACGGCGCGGGCCAAGGGCCTGACCCGCAACCAGGCCATCAGCCGGCACGCCCTGCGGGTGTCCTTCATCCCCGTGGCGCAGAGCATTGCGTTCACCATCCCGGCCATCTTCGCCGGCGGCTTCTTCGCCGAGAAAATCTTCGCCTGGCACGGCGTCGGGTCCTGGTCCATTGACTCGATCGCCCTGCAGGACGTCAACGCGGCCACCGCTACCCTCGCCTACGGCTCCGTCATCTTCGCGGTCGGAGCGATCCTCGCCGACTTCGCCACCACGCTCGTGGACCCGAGAGTGCGGGTGCAGTAATCATGACCAACCTCAACACGATTGATCCTGCCGCCGTCCTGGACGAAGGAAAGTTCGGCGACGACGAGGTCGTGATCGGCAAGTCGCGCATCATCCTGCGGCGCTTCCTGCGCAACCGGACAGCCGTCGCCGGCCTCGCCATCTTCCTGGCCCTGACCCTCTTCTCCTTCATCGGTGGCTTCTTCGGCAGCTGGGACAAGGAGACCATCGACCCCTTCAACATCGGCATGCCGCCCTCCGCGGAGCACCCGCTGGGCACCTCCCAGGCCGGGATCGACCTCTACGCCCTGACCGTCGAAGGCACCAGGGTCTCCATCCTGATCGGCGTCGTCGTCGGCCTCGTCTCGGTGCTGATCGCCGCCGTCTACGGCTGCACCATGGCGTTCTTCGGCCGCAAGGTGGACAAGGTCATGCTGTTCATCCTCGAAGCCCTGATCATGATGCCGGCCCTGCTGGTAGTCGCGGTGGCCACGAGCGGCGGCGCCAACGGCCTGAAGAACACCGTCCCGAGCTGGCTGCTGCTCATCATCGTGCTGCTGGTCTTCAGCTGGATGGGGACCGCACGCCTCATCAGGTCCCTGTCGCTCTCTCTCATGCAGCGTGACTTCGTCAAAGCCTCCCAGTACATGGGCATCCCGCCGCGCCGGATCGTCTGGCGCCACCTCGTGCCGAACATCGGCTCCCTGCTGGTCCTGGAAGTCACCCGCGGGGTCACCGGCGCCATCCTCGCCGAGGTCGCGTTCTCCTTCATCGGCATCGGCATCAAGGTCCCCGACGTGAGCCTGGGCGTACTGATCGGCCAGTCCACCTCCCAGGTCTCCACCTTTCCGTGGATGTTCTGGGCTCCCCTGATCGTGATGTTCCTGCTGACCGGCTCACTCGCCATGATGAACGACGGCCTACGCGACGCATTCGACCCCAGCTCCAGCTCCGTTGGCCGCGCCAAGAGGAAGAAGGCCAGTGGCAAGGCCACTGGCAAGATACCGTCTGGCACGATACAGAAGAAGATCAAATGACCAGCAACACCACCGCACGGGACACCGCCCAAGGCACCGCCGAGCGCCTCCACGCCGCCGGGCTGCACGCCCCCGCCAGCGCGGTCCTCTCCGTCCGGGACCTCAACGTCCGCTTCAACACGGAAAACGGCGTGGTGCACGCGGTCCGCGGCGTCGACTTCGACGTGATGCCCGGCAAGACGCTAGGCATCGTGGGCGAGTCCGGCTCCGGCAAATCGGTCACGTCCATGGCGATCATGGGCCTGCTGCCCCCGACGGCGGAAATCACCGGTTCCGTCCGGCTGCAGGGCAAGGAGCTCCTCGGCCTCAGCGACAAGGCCATGTGCCGCCACCGCGGCAGCGACCTCGCCATGGTGTTCCAGGACCCGCTGTCCTCCCTGACCCCGGTCTACACGGTCGGCACCCAGATCATCGAGGCCCTGACCGTCCACAACCCGACCATGAGCAAGCAAGCCAAGGAGGCACGCGCCGTCGAACTCCTGGGGTTGGTCGGCATCCCCAGCCCGAAGGACCGGCTCAAGGCCTTTCCGCACGAGTTCTCCGGCGGCATGCGCCAGCGCGTCATGATCGCCATCGCGATCGCCAACAACCCGCGGGTTCTGATCGCCGATGAGCCGACGACGGCGCTGGACGTCACCATCCAGGCGCAGGTCCTCGAGGTGCTCCACGCCGCCCAGGAGGAGACCGGCGCCGCCGTCGTCATGATCACGCACGACCTCGGCGTGGTCACCGGCATGGCGGACGACATCATGGTGATGTACGCGGGCAGGCCGCTGGAGACCGGCAGCGTCGATGACATCTACTACAGCCCGCGGATGCCCTACACGATGGGCCTGCTCGGTGCGGTCCCGCGCGTGGACGTCGCGGAAAAATCGTCGCTGGTGCCGATCGACGGCATCCCCCCGAACCTCACCCAGCCGCCCACCGGCTGTTCATTCGCGCCGCGGTGCCCGCTGGCCAGCGAGGCCTGCCTCGACGGCGAACCGGACCTCCGGGCGGTGGCGCCCGGCACCGGGCACAGCGCCGCGTGCATCAAGAGCGAGGCCCTCGCCGACGTCGATGTCAATACGGTCTTCGCCGTCCCGGCCGTGCCGGTATCCCGCTTTGACAGCCTTCCCCGGCACGAACGCAAGATAGTCCTGGAACTCCGCGACGTCAGGAAGCACTTCCCGCTGATGAAGGGCGCCCTGATCAAGCGCAGGATCGGCACGGTGAAGGCCGTGGACGGGCTGAGCTTCGATATCCGCGAGGGCGAGTGCTTCTCGATCGTGGGGGAGTCGGGCTGCGGAAAGACCACCACCCTGCTGGAAATCATGGAATTCCACAAGGACCAGGACGGCGAGGTGGTGATCGGCGGGCTGAGCAACAAGCAGGCCGCGGACGCCCGGGCCAAGAGCGCCATGCGCAAGGAACTGCAGATGGTGTTCCAGGATCCCACCGGGGCACTGGATCCGCGCTTCACCGTGTACGAGGTCCTGGCCGAGCCGATGGAAAACCTGGGCATGCCCAAGGCTGCCATCCGGAAGCGGATCATGGAGCTCATGGAGCTGGTGGGCCTGCAGGCGGACCACGTCAACCGGTTCCCCAACCAGTTCTCCGGCGGCCAGCGCCAGCGCATCGGCATTGCCCGCGCCCTCGCGGTGAACCCCCGGCTGGTGGTCCTGGATGAGCCCGTCTCCGCCCTCGACGTATCGGTGCAGGCCGGCGTCATCAACCTCCTGGACAAGCTCCGTGCCGAACTCGGCCTCAGCTACCTCATGGTGGCCCATGACCTCTCCGTGGTCCGGCACATCTCCAACCGCGTTGCCGTCATGTACCTGGGCAAGATCGTGGAGATCGGCGACGTCGACGCCGTCTTCGACAACCCCCGCCACCCCTATACCCGTGCCCTGCTCTCCGCGATCCCGGTACCGGATCCGGAGCTGGAGCGCACCCGCGAGCGGATCATCCTCCAGGGCGACCTGCCCTCGCCGCTGGAAGCGCCGGCAGGCTGCAACTTCGCCACCCGCTGTCCCGTGTTCGCGGCCCTGCCGCCGGCCAGGCAGGAGAAGTGCCTGACCCTGGAGCCGGCCCTCGAAGCGTCCGCCGCCGTCCAGCAGTTCGCCTGCTTCTACCCGGACGGCGAACTGGACGCGGACATGGTCGTTGTCCACGAAAACCACTGAATCACCGGACCAGCACACACCACCCGAGAACCCACGCATCACACTCGCATGAAAAAAATGAAGGGGATCACATGAAAAATCGGATCAGGATCGGCGGCCTCACGGCCGTCGTGGCGGCCCTCGCGCTGACCGCTTGCGGCAGCGGTGGCGCCTCAACCACCGCCCAGAGCGCCAAGGCACAGGATGCCTCCGGCGACCTGAGCAAGCTGGTCAGCGTCAACGCCAAGAAGGCCGCCGACCTGCAGCAGGGCGGTACCGTAACGCTGCCCCTGGGCAACATCGGACCGGACTTCAACGGCTTCTCCAACGCGGGCAACTCAGCGGACAACACTGAACTGCACTACCCGATCGACGAGGCCGGCTACGTGGGCTGCTGGAAGCTGGACTTCGACGGCACCGCCAACCTCAACAAGAACTTCTGCGAAGACTTCAAGAGCGAGGTCAAAGACGGCAAGCAGACCATCACCATCAAGATCAACCCGAAGGCCGCCTACAACGACGGCACCCCGATCAACGCCGCCACGTTCGAGAACACGTGGAAGATGCTCAATGGCCAGAACAAGGACATCGACATCGTCAGCTCCGGCGCCTACGAGTTCATCGACTCCGTGAAGGCGGGAAGCAGCGACAAGGAAGTCGTTGTCACCACCACACAGCCGGTGTACCCGCTCAGTGACATGTTCGGCGGCTTCATCCCGCAGACCGTGAACACTCCCGAAATCTTCAACACCGGCTTCACGGGCGAACTGCACCCCGAGTGGATGGCGGGCCCGTTCAAAGTCGACAAGTTTGACTCCGCCGCGAAGACTGTCTCCCTCGTGCCGAATGACAAGTGGTGGGGCGAGAAGCCGGTCCTGGACAAGGTGATCTTCCGCCAGCTGGAGGCCAGCGCCGAGATCGCCGCCTTCAAGAACGGCGAGATCGACATGGCCGACGGCCGCACGCTGACGAAGTACAAGCAGCTTGAAGGCACGAAGAACTCCGAGGTCCGCCGCGGTCAGCGCCTCTTCGCCGGCGGCCTGAACCTCAACGCCCTCAAGGCCCCGCTCACCGACGTCGCAGTCCGCAAGGCAATCTTCGCCGCCGTGGACCGTCCCGCCATCCGCGCCGTCCGCTTTGGCGGACTGAACTGGGAAGAGAACAGCTCGGGCTCGATGATGCTGATGCCGTTCTCGAAGTACTACCAGGACAACTACCCGGTCAAGGAAACCGGCGCCGACGCGGCCAAGAAGGTCCTGACGGAGGCCGGCTACAAAGCCAACGCCAAGGGCATCATGGAAAAGGACGGCGTCCCGGCGTCGTTCAAGATCACCAACTTCGGTGACGACCCCACCGGCCTCGCCACCGTGCAGACGCTGCAGAAGCAGCTTCAGGCGGCCGGCATGGACGTTGGCATCGACCAGCGCGGTGACGCCGACTTCGGCAAGGTGGTTGGCAGCCGCGACTTCCAGCTCACCATCAGCGGCTACACGGTAGGCGCCGACGCCACCTCCGGCGTGAAGCAGTTCTACGATTCCAAGACCAACGAGAACGAACTCGGCGACGCCGAACTGGACAAGGCCATCAAGGACCTCGCGTCCATCCAGGATGACGCCCAGCGCAACAAGGCCGCCATGGACGTCGAGAAGAAGCACATGGAGAAGTACTTCTCGATGGGCGTCATCATGAACGGCCCGCAGATCTACTTCGCCCGCACCGGCCTGGCCAACTACGGTGCAGCCCTGTTCCAGACCCCGGACTGGAGCGTCGTCGGCTGGCAGAAGAGCTAGCTCTGACGAGCACCACGCACTAACAAGCAGCACGGCCGAGGCCGGTGCCCCCGGAATCATCCGGGCGGCACCGGCCTCGTTCGTTTAGGCCCTGCCGGACGGCCGCCCCGGTGCAGGCCCAGCCGGTAGCCTTGGCACCATGAGCAACGATTCAACCCGGCCCATCCGCACCGCCGTCGCCGGTTTCGGCCTTTCGGGCAGCGTCTTCCACGCCCCGTTCATCGCCGCAAACCCGGCCTATTCGCTCGATGTCATTGCCACTTCTGACGCCGGCAGGAGATCTGCGGCCGCACACAGCTATCCGGCGGCCAGGATCGTCGACACCCCTGCCGATATCCTGGAGCTCGCCGGCGAACTGGACCTGCTGGTGCTCGGCACGCCGCCCGCCACCCACTATCCACTCGCGAAAGCGGCGCTGGAAGCCGGCCTCGACGTCGTCGTCGACAAGCCCTTCGCTGTCAGCAGCGCCGAGGGGCAGGAGCTCATCGACCTGGCCGGGCGGCTGGGCCGGGTGCTCACGGTGTTCCAGAACCGGCGCTGGGACGGCGACTTCCTCACCGTGAAGGCCCTCATGGACACCGGAGCCTTCGGCACCGTGAGCCGCTTTGAGTCCCGCTTCGAGCGGTGGTCGCCCGACGTCCCCAAAGCATGGAAGGCGGCCGCAACGGCGGACGACGGCGGCGGGGTGCTGTTTGACCTCGGCACCCACCTGCTGGACCAGGCCGTGCAGCTTTTTGGGCCGGCCACGCTCACGCATGCGGAACTGGCGGCCCGGCGGCCCGGAGCCAAGGCGGACGACGACGTCTTCGTGGTCCTGCGGCACAGTTCCGGGGTGACCAGCCACCTGTGGATGAACATGCTGTGCGCCCAGCAGGGCCCGCGCTACCGCATCCTGGGCAGCGAGGGCGGTTTCACCAAGCACGGCGTGGACCCGCAGGAGCCGTACATCCTGGCCGGCGGAAGCCCGCTGGATGCCGACTACGGCGTGGAAGATCCGGACTGGGCCGGGCTGCTGGGGCGCGACGGGCATCTGGACCGGCTGCCCACCGAGCGCGGCGCCTATCCGGAGTTCTACCGGATCCTGGCCGCCAAGATCGCCGACGGCGGCGCCGGCTCGGCGCTGCCAGT
>NZ_KI914945.1:29075-32488 GCF_000520575.1 Arthrobacter sp. I3 | reverse complement strand
CAGTCCCCGTCGACCCCGCGGGCCCGCTCCAGGTGCTGCAGCTGATCGAGCAGGCCCGGTCCCTGGCTTAAACAGCCATCGACTGCTCCGTAACTGCCGTTCTGGGGGTCCAAAAGGGCGGTTACGGAGCAGCCGATGAAGTGCCGCTACGCGGAGATGTGTTGGTTACGCGGTGCTGGCTACGCGGAGACCAGCTCGTGCCAGTCGGCGACGAGGGGCAGGTTGTGCGCCTCGGAGACCGAGCGGTGGGCAACCTGGCCGCCGGCGATGTTCAGGCCGGCGGCCAGGGCGGCGTCGCGCTCAAACGCAGCCTTGACGCCCAGGTTCGCCAGTGAGACGGCGTAGCGCAGGGTGACGTTGGTCAGCGCGTACGTGGAGGTGTTCGGGACGGCGCCGGGCATGTTGGCGACGCAGTAGAAGATCGTGTTGTGGACCTTGTACGTCGGTTCCTGGTGCGTGGTGGGGTGCGTGTCCTCGAAGCAGCCGCCCTGGTCCACGGCGATGTCCACCAGCACGGAGCCGGGCTTCATCCGGGACACGAGCTCGTTGGTGACGAGCTTCGGAGCCTTGGCGCCGGGGATCAGGACCGAACCGATCACGAGGTCGGCGTCGACCACGGACTTCTCGATCTCGTACTTGTTGGAGGCAACCGTCTTCAGGCGGCCCTGGTACTGGGCGTCCAGTTCGCGCAGGCGGTTGATGTTGATGTCCAGGATGGTGACGTCGGCGCCCAGGCCCAGGGCCATGGCGGCTGCGTTGGTGCCGGCAACACCGGCGCCGAGGACAACGACCTTGGCCGGACGGACGCCCGGGACGCCGCCGAGCAGCACACCCTTGCCGCCTGCCGGGGCCATCAGGGAGGTGGCGCCGACCTGCACGGACAGCCGGCCGGCAACCTCGGACATCGGGGCCAGCAGCGGCAGGGACCTGCCCTCCTGGACGGTCTCGTACGCGATGGCGGTGACGCCGGAGTTGATCAGTGCCTGGGTCAGTTCCGGTTCGGCGGCCAGGTGCAGGTAAGTGAAGAGGATCAGGTCCTTGCGGAAGCGGTGGTATTCGGCCTTGACCGGTTCCTTGACCTTCAGCACCATGTCGGCGCGGCCCCAGACGTCGTCGGCTTCGGCGACGATCTCGGCGCCGGCGATCGCGTATTCCTCATCCGTGATGCCGGAGCCCAGGCCCGCGCCGCGCTCGACGAGGACCTCGTGGCCGTGGGTCCGGAATTCATGGACGCCGGCCGCCGTGATGGCGACGCGGAACTCGTTGTTCTTGATCTCTTTGGGTACGCCGATGATCATTTGTTAGCTCCAGTAGGTGGTGGCCTCGTGGGCCTGGATGAGCGGGGGATTCGTACTTCCAGAATAAATCCCGCTGTGAGGCACGCGACAGGTGCCGCCGCCGGGCGTCCGGCGCCCGCCGCGTCATTCCGGGGTTTTTCAAAACCCGGAATAGACATTTGTCGAGGGCGCGGACGTCAGGTGTCGGCTCGTGTCCGTCCCGGATGCATTCGCAGTGCGGCGGGCGAGGGCAGTAGTCTGGCAGGATGCAGCAGCAGGACGTGGAGCAGCTCGTGGAGCAGGTGGCGCAGCGGCTGGGCCGCGGCCTCTCCCTCGAGGACCTCGACGGTCTGCTCCTCGCCTACAGCTCCAACCAATCCCATGCGGACCGCGTCCGGGTGAACTTCCTGCTCAGCAAGCGGGTCCCCGTGGATGTCATCGCGTGGCAGCTCTCGCACGGGATCGCGACGGCGGTCCGGCCGGTCGTCGTGCCGGCCAACGCGGACCTCGGCATGCTCGGGCGCGTGTGCGTGCCGCTGTTGGTGCGGGGCTTCCGGGTGGGGTACCTGTGGGTCCAGCTCGACGCCGAGGAGCCCAGCGCCGCGACCGTCCTCGCCCAGCTGCCGGACGTGGCGCCGGAGCTGGAGCAGCTGTCCTCCCTGCTGCTGGATTCCAACACGGCGGAGTCCGAGTTCCGGCGCCGGCGAGAGCAGGAGTTCCTGGCCGCGTGCGCCGGGGAGGCCAACGCGGCGGCGGCCGTCGCGGGCTGGAAAGAGGTCCAGGGCAAGGGGCCCTGGCAGCTGGTGACCGTACTGGACGCGGATGGCTGGGCCGGGGGCTCGGATCCCATCGCCGACACGCTCATTCACCGCTCCGCGGCGCTGCAGGCGACCATCGGGGTGGACGCCGCACTGTTCAGCGCCGGCACGGAGACCCATGCGGTGGTGCTCTTCAAGGAATCCACGGGACGCGCCGACCACGCCCAGGTGCTGGTCCACTACCAGCTCGAACTCGCCAAACGCTCCGGGCGCACGGTCCGGCGGATCATCCTGGGCACGTCCGAGGGATTCGCCAAGCCGCGGGAACTGGCCGAGGCCTACCGGCAGTCACGGCAGGCGGCCCAGGCCGCGGCGGTGGATCCCCAGCTGGGCGAGCTCGTCGACTGCCGGGCCACCGGCGTCTACCAGCTCCTGGCCTCGGCCGGCGGCGGCGCGGGAGCCTGGGCAGACGCGGGTTCCGTGTATTTCCGCCTCCTCGAGGACCATGACCGCAACCACGAGCTGCTGCCCGTGCTGGAGCTGTTCTACGACAACGACGGCTCGGTCCAGGAGGTCGCGGCCAAACTGCACCTGCACCGGAGCAGCATTTACAACCGGCTCGGCCGGATCCGCCAGCTGCTGGGCGTGGACCCGTTGAAGGGAATGGTGCGGCTGGAACTGCATGCCGGGCTCAAGGCGCGGCGCTGGGCTGGCCGGCCCAGAATCTAGCGGCGGGCTTAGCCCTCGCGCTTGGAGGGGTCCGCGTCGAGGGCCGGCTTCGCGTCGTGGCCAGCGTCCTGGCCAAGGTCCTGGCCGGGGCCGGCGATGCCGGCGGCACTGCGGCGGCGGGAAATCCGGCTGTCCACCCAGAGCGACACCGCTACGAAAGCGACGCCGCTGGCCAAATACGTGGCGGTGTTGTTCAGGCCCATCGCGGTTCCGAAGATGCCAGCGAGCAGCATGGCGGCGATCCCTGCCACGATGTGCCACCCTCTGAATTTACCCACATTCCAAGCTTAACCCGCGGGATATCAGTGCTTCCGCGCCGGACAGGGATCGTTGCTTGATCCTTATCACTGCTTCATGAAGCACCGGCAGCCTCGTCATCCTGGCCGGCCGGCGTCCCGGCGCCCGCACCATTCTTCTTCTGCGTTTCGAGCCACGCCATGATGTCGGCCAGCCGGATCCGGCGGTGCGTTCCGCGGTACTCCACCGGGATCTCGCCGCGGTCGGTCATGTTCCGCAGATATGTGTGCGAGATTCCCGCAAGCTCCGCGGCCCGGGACGTCGTCAGCATTTCCTCGACGCTGCTGACCGTCACGGCGTTGCCGCGGCTGAAGCGGCCCAGCAGATCGACGACGGCGTCCCGCGCCGCGGG
>NZ_KI914945.1:28189-28975 GCF_000520575.1 Arthrobacter sp. I3 | reverse complement strand
CGGGCGGCAGCCGGTGGACGGTGCCGTCCACGAACACCGTAATGTCGTGGCTGCCGTCGAGGGCGTACCTGAGGTTCTGCGCATCCTCGGCCGGGAGGCCGGCCGTCACCCGGGGGGCTATCAGTGCCATGAGTGCATCCTAGCGGCAGCCGCTACAGCCCAAGGTCCTCCAGGACCGGCAGTTTTGCCCGCACCCAGGCCCGGGCCTCCGTAGCGCTCGGCGCGGACAAGGCCAGCTTGGCCAGCTCCCGCGCTTCGGCCAGGGTGACGGTCTTCAGCACGGCGGCGACGGCCGCGATGGAACGCGCCGTCATGGACAGCGTGGTGACGCCCAGCCCCGTGAGGACGACGGCGAGGGCAGGGTCCGCCGCGGCCTCACCGCACACGCCCACCGGCTTGTTGTGGCCCTCGGCCGCGGAACCTTCCACGGTGTAATGTCGTGGCTGCCGTCGAGGGCGTACCTGAGGTTCTGCGCATCCTCGGCCGGGAGGCCGGCCGTCACCCGGGGGGCTATCAGTGCCATGAGTGCATCCTAGCGGCAGCCGCTACAGCCCAAGGTCCTCCAGGACCGGCAGTTTTGCCCGCACCCAGGCCCGGGCCTCCGTAGCGCTCGGCGCGGACAAGGCCAGCTTGGCCAGCTCCCGCGCTTCGGCCAGGGTGACGGTCTTCAGCACGGCGGCGACGGCCGCGATGGAACGCGCCGTCATGGACAGCGTGGTGACGCCCAGCCCCGTGAGGACGACGGCGAGGGCAGGGTCCGCCGCGGCCTCACCGCACACGCCCACC
>NZ_KI914945.1:11042-28089 GCF_000520575.1 Arthrobacter sp. I3 | reverse complement strand
CCTCGGCCGCGGAACCTTCCACGGTCAGGCCCACGAGCCGCAGTACTGCCGGCTGCCAGGGGGTGTTCAGGGCGGCCAGCGGGCCGAGCTGGCGGTCGGCTGCCATGGCGTACTGGGTGAGGTCATTGGTGCCCAGGCTGGCGAAGCCAACCTCGCGGAGGATGGCCTCGGCCGTCAGCGCCGCCGACGGGACCTCCACCATGACGCCGGGCGTCTTGATCCCTGCCGCAGTGCACAGCGAGGCAAAGCGGGCCGCTTCCTCGGCGGTGGAAATCATCGGGGCCATCACCCAGACGTCGGCCTCGGATGCTTTCTCCGCCAGGGCAATGGCCTGCAGCTGGCGCTCCAGGACCCCCGGCGTGGTGAAGTCGGTCCGGTAGCCGCGGACGCCCAGGGCGGGGTTGGGCTCGGTGGCGTCAGTCAGGAACGGCAGCGGCTTGTCCGCGCCGGCGTCGAGCGTGCGGAGCACCACTTTCTTGCCCGGGAAGGCGTCGAAGACGCCCTGGTAGGC
This sequence comes from Arthrobacter sp. I3, assembly GCF_000520575.1. NCBI lineage: Bacteria > Bacillati > Actinomycetota > Actinomycetes > Micrococcales > Micrococcaceae > Arthrobacter > Arthrobacter sp. I3. Next base: position 27,578 of record NZ_KI914945.1, on the reverse strand, counting down.
GGCGGCCTGCTCCTCCACGGTCGGTTCGGTGTCCCGCTCCAGGAAGCAGAATTCGGTCCGGAACAGTCCCACGCCCTGGGCGTTCAGGCCGGCCGCGGCCACGGCGTCCTTGGCGCCGCCGACGTTGGCCAGGAGCGGCACGAGGTGGCCGTCCGCCGTCGTGCCGGTCCCGTCGAAGGCGGCGAGCAGTGAGGCGGTGGCGGCCCAGTGGGCTGCGGCCGCGCGCTGGGACTCGTCGGGGTTCGCGGTGATGAGCCCGGCCGCGCCGTCCACGTACACCTCGGTGCCGTCGGCGAGTTCGTCGACCCCGACTGCGGCGACCACGGCGGGCAGACCCAGTGACCGGGCGATGATCGCGGTGTGGGACTGCGGGCCGCCGCCGGCGGTGACGAGGGCCAGGACCTTTTCCGGATCCAGGGTGGCGGTATCGGCCGGGGCCAGGTCCTCGGCGATGAGGATGAACGGGGTGGCGGACACGGGAATGCCCGGCGCGGGGACTCCGCGCAGTTCCGCCACGATCCGGGAGCGGACATCCAGGACGTCCGTGGCGCGCTCGGCCATGTAGCCGCCCAGGTTGTGCAGCATTTCCGAGACGGAGGCGCCGGCTTCCCAGATCGCCCGCTGCCCGGAGGCGCCGCGGCCGATCAGCTTGGCGGCGGATTTGAGCAGCATGGTGTCGGTGGCCATGAGGGCAGTGGCCTCGAGGACGGCCTTGCCGTCGCCCGTGACGGTCTCAGAGCGGGCCTTCAGTTCGTCGTGGACGGATTTCGCCGCGGCCTTCAGCGCCGCCGTCGCGTCTTCCGCCGTGACGCCGGCGGGAAGCTGTTCTCCGGCGGGCGGTTCGCTGATCGGTTTGGGCATCTGCCGGACGGTGCCGATGATGCGGCCGGGGCTAACGCCTACTCCTGGGAAGTTCTGCACTGAAGGTCCTCATTTTCTGTCGTAGGCCAGTGGCCACTAAGCCGGTAAACCAGGTGCCGCAGCGACCCTGCTGATCATTTGCGCCTGCGGCTGACGGCTACGGCGGGCGGGTCACGGCACCTGGAAAAATTGTATGTGATGCAGTTCATATAGCGTTGCTATAGGTGCTAGGGTAGCGGTTATGAGTATCGATGGCCAGCTACCACCCAAGGCCCGGCTGCTGCGTGCGGCCGCCGAGCTGCTGGCCAACTCCGGCGGATCCGCAGTCTCGACCCGCCAGATTACGCAGCTGGCCGGTGTCACGGCACCGACCCTCTACCACCACTTTGGTGATAAGGAAGGGCTGTTCGACGCCGTCGTCGCAGCAGGTTTCGACGAATATGTCGCGGGCGAACGTGACTTCGCACCGTCTGGCCAGCCTCTGGAGGACATTCGGAGGATGTGGGACAACCATGTCCAGTTCGGGCTGAAACAGCCGGAACTGTACCTCGTCATGTTCGGCAATATCCGCCCTGAGAGCCGCCCGGCCATCGTCGCCGATGCTGAGGCCCTCATGGAGGAAATGCTGAACAAGGCGGCTGTCTCCGGCCAGCTCAACGTCCCGCCCAAGGAGGCGGCCAGGTCCATCCTGGCGGCCAATGTGGGCATGACCCTCATGCTGATCGCGGAAAAGGTGCCGGAGCGGAACCTCGAGCTCTCCGCCATGACCCGCGACGCCATGATCTTTGCGGTTTCCACCGAGCAGGCCCGGGACAACGGTTCCGTGGACAGTGGAAAGTCCTCAGTGGTTGTGGCGGCCATCGCATTGAACGCAGCCCTCCAGGCGTCCCACTCGGACCAGCTCTCCAGCTCGGAACTCAAGCTCTTCCTCGAATGGCTCCACCGGATCTCCAACAGCTCCACCAGCTAGCTCGGCGAAATTATCGGACCATCCTGCAATGCAGCGGGAACGACGGTTAGGAACTCACATGGCAACAGAGACAGTTGCGAAACCACGCACCAGCATGCGCGTACACGTCCAGAAATTCGGGACGTTCCTGTCCGGAATGATCATGCCCAACATCGGCGCCTTCATCGCCTGGGGCTTCATCACGGCGCTCTTCATCCCGGCCGGCTTCTTCCCCAATGCGGAGCTCGGCAAGCTTGTCGGGCCCATGATCACGTACATGCTCCCGCTGCTGATCGGCTACACCGGCGGCCGGATGGTCTACGGCGTGCGCGGCGGCGTGGTGGGCGCGGTGGCCACCATGGGTGTCATCGTCGGTACCGACATCCCCATGTTCATCGGCGCCATGATCCTTGGCCCGCTCACTGCCTGGATCATGATGAAGCTGGACAAGATCTGGGAAGGCCGCGTCAAGCCCGGCTTCGAAATGCTGATAGACAACTTCTCGGCAGGCATCGTTGCCGCCGCCATGGCGGTCGTCGGCATGCTGGTGGTCGGCCCGATCGTGAAGGCCTTCAGCAATGGCGCCAGCGCCGTGGTCGAATTCCTGGTCACCAACGGCCTGCTGCCCTTCACGAGCATCTTCATCGAGCCCGCAAAGGTCCTGTTCCTGAACAACGCCGTTAACCACGGCATCCTCACCCCGCTGGGCACGCAGCAGGCGCTCGAGCAGGGCAAGTCCATCCTGTTCCTGCTCGAAGCCAACCCCGGTCCGGGCTTCGGCATCCTGCTCGCCTTTTCATTCTTCGGCAAGGGTCTGGCCAAGGCGTCCGCGCCGGGCGCAGCCGTGATCCAGTTCGTCGGCGGTATCCATGAGATCTACTTCCCGTACGTCCTGATGAAGCCGATGACGATCTTCGCCGCAATCGGCGGCGGCATGACCGGCATCTTCACGCTCGTGGTCACCGGCGCCGGACTCCGGTCCCCGGCAGCCCCGGGCAGCATCATCGCGGTCTACGCCTCCACGGCACGCGACAGCTACGTTGGCGTGACGCTCTCCGTCCTCTTTGCCACCACGGTGTCCTTCCTGATCGCCTCGGTGGTCCTGAAAGCCAGCAAGGCGCCCGCCGAAGACGACCTCGATCAGGCCACCCACCGGATGGAGGCCCTGAAGGGCAAGAAGAGCTCGGTGTCCGCAGCCCTGATCGGTGAGGGCGTGGGTGCCAGCGGCGTCGCCGTCCTCGCCACCCCGATCAAGAACATCGTCTTTGCCTGCGACGCCGGCATGGGTTCCAGCGCGATGGGGGCCTCGGTGCTCCGCAACAAGATCAAGGCCGCCGGCTTCTCGGACGTCAAGGTCACCAACTCCGCGATCGCCAACCTCACCGACACGTACGACGTCGTCATCACCCACCAGGACCTGACCGAACGGGCCAAGCCCGCGACCGCCAGCGCCGTGCATGTCTCTGTGGATAACTTCATGAACAGCCCGCGGTACGACGAGATCGTGGAACTGGTCGAGGCCAGCAACACGGAAGCCGGCACCACGGAAACGACCCCTGCCGCGGCCCCTGTTGGCACCGCCCCCGAGGCAGAAGCCGAGGAGGGTCCTGCCGGCATCCTGGTGGCCGAAAGCGTCGTCCTCAACGGCCACGCGACCACGCGGGACGCCGCGATCGACGAGGCCGGGCAGCTTCTGCTGGACCGCGGCGCCGTCGACTCCGGCTACGTGGACGCCATGCACGAACGCGAGGAATCCGTCTCCACGTACATGGGCAGCTTCCTGGCCATCCCGCACGGCACCAACGCCGCGAAGGACCACATCATGAAGTCGGCGGTCTCCGTTATCCGCTACCCGAACGGCATCGACTGGAACGGCAAGGAAGTGAAGTTCGTCGTCGGTGTGGCCGGCGTCAACAACGAACACCTGCACATCCTGTCCTCAATCGCCAAGGTCTTCACCAACAAGGCCCAGGTGGCCCAGCTCGAGGCGGCCACCACGGTTGACGAAGTGCTGGCCCTGTTCGGAAAGGTCAACTCCTAGTGAAGGCTGTTCATTTCGGAGCCGGAAACATCGGGCGCGGCTTCGTGGGCCTGCTGCTGCACGACGCAGGGTATGAGGTGGTGTTCGCCGACGTCGCGGACGCCCTCATCACCGAGCTGGCCGCCGCGGACAGCTACGAGGTCCACGAAGTCGGAGAGAACCCCGCTGTCCGTAGCGTCAACAACTTCCGGGCGCTGAACTCCGGCACCCAGGAAGCCGACGTCGTCGCGGAAATCGCGACGGCGGACATCGTCACCACCGCCGTGGGGCCGCACATCCTGAAGTTCGTGGCGCCCGTGATCGCCAAGGGGATTGCCGCCCGTGCCGCCGGGCTGGCGGCGCTGCAGGTGATGGCGTGCGAGAACGCGATCAACGCCACGGACATCCTGAAGTCCGAGGTCGTTGCCCAGTGGGATCCGGCCGCGGGCGCTCTGGACGCGGCCGCCGTGTTTGCCAACACGGCGGTGGACCGGATTGTGCCGAACCAGGAGGCCGGGCAGGGCCTGGACGTCACGGTGGAGACGTTCTATGAGTGGGTGATCGACCGTACCCCGTTCGCCGGGAAAGAGCCGGTGGTCCCGGGCGCGACGTTCGTGGACGATCTGGAACCATATATCGAGCGGAAGCTGTTCACCGTCAACACGGGGCATGCGGCGGCGGCCTACTTCGGATTCGAGGCCGGCCTGGACAAGATTTCCGAGGCCATGGCCGACCAGGACGTCGCGGCCGATGTGCGCGCCGTCCTGGACGAAACCAAGGAGCTGCTGGTGGCCAAGCACGGCTTCAACCGGGCCGAGCAGGAGGCGTACGTGGAAAAAATCCTGGGCCGCTTCTCGAACCCGCACCTGCCGGACACAGTCACCCGGGTGGGCCGTGCCCCGCTGCGCAAACTCAGCCGGCATGAGCGCTTCATCGGTCCGGCTGCCGAGCTGGCCGAACGCGGAATTGTCCCCGAGGCGCTGCTCGGGGCCATCGCCGCGGCCCTGCGCTTCAATGATCCGGCCGACGCCGAGGCCGTAGAGCTGGCGAAAATCCTCTCCGCATCCACGCCGGACGAGGCCACGGAGAAGATCACTGGCCTGCCGGCGGACCACCCGCTCTTTGCCGCCGTCTCCTCCCTCATCGAGGAGGCCAAGGCGGTCGTCTAGCCGCCCCAGCCCAACGACGCTCCCTCAGATCGCGCGGGTTTTGGACGACGCTCCCTCAGATGATTGTCCGATACACAGACCCTCCCTCACTTCTGGTGAGGGAGGGTCTGTGTTTTTGACGCGAAAAGTGAGGGAGGGAGTGACTGTTGACCATTAGGTTGCCTAACTGTTAGGCTACCTAACTATGAACGCCAGTGAACCGGCCGACCCCGGCCTCCTCGCTCTCGCCGAGGACTTCCGCGAGGCCCTCCGCCACAGCATCTACCTCGTCCGCCGCTTGGACGCCGACGGCGAACTCAGCGCCGCCCAGCTCAGCATGCTCAAGATGCTGTTGGACGCCGGGCCCGCCGCAGGCGGTGTGCGGGTGGGCGAAATCGCCCGGAATCTTGGCGTCAAGGTGCCCAGTGCCACTGAGCAGATCATCAAGCTCGAGCGCGCCGGCCTCGCCCGGCGCGAGCCGGACCCCGACGATTCCCGCGCCGTCCGGGTCACCCTCACGGACGCCGGCCTCGCCGCCGTCGCATCCGCCAATGAGCGCCGCAACGCCGTCATGGCCGGCGTCCTCTCGTCCCTTTCGGACGAAGACCGCGCTGCCCTCGCGGCCGCCCTCCCGGTCATCGGCAGGATCAACGCGACGCTCCTGGCCTGATCTTCACCCAACAATTCCAATCACTTAGGAGTGCCCCCATGCACGGCCAGCCCGCCGACACCCTGCCGGCAGCGGAAGTAACCCTCGAGGCCGAGAAGGCCTCACTGCTCAAACAGCCCAAGGCGGTGTGGGCCACGGCCCTCGCGGCAGTGTTCGCCTTCATGGGGATCGGGCTGGTGGACCCCATCCTGCCGGCGATCGCCAAGAACCTGGACGCCTCGCCGAGCCAGGTGTCGCTGCTCTTCACAAGCTATTTCCTGGTGACCGCAGTCGCCATGCTGATCACCGGCTACGTCTCCTCCCGGATCGGCGGGAAGCGGACGCTCCTGATCGGGCTGGCGGTCATCGTCGTGTTCGCCTCCCTGTCCGGCACGTCGGGCAGCGTCGCTGAGCTCATCGGCTTCCGCGCCGGCTGGGGGCTGGGCAACGCCCTGTTCGTGGCCACGGCGCTGGCCGTGATTGTCGGCGTCGCAAGCGGCGGCGCCGGCACGGCGATCATCCTTTACGAGGCCGCGCTCGGCTTAGGCATTTCCCTCGGCCCGCTCCTGGGCGCACTGCTGGGCGGCTGGCAGTGGCGCGCCCCGTTCTTCGGCACGGCCGTGCTGATGGCCTCCGCATTCATCGCGCTGATTGCCCTGCTGCCCAAGACGCCGCTGCCCGAGCGGAAAGTCCGGCTCCGGGATCCGCTGCTGGCCCTCGGACACAAGGGGCTGCGGACGACTGCGGCCAGCGGCCTGTTCTACAACTACGGCTTCTTCACCGTCCTCGCCTTCACGCCGTTCATCCTCGGCATGGACGCCTACGGGATCGGCGGGGTGTTCTTCGGCTGGGGTGTGGCCGTCGCGGTCTTCTCAGTGTTTGCCGCCCCCGTGTTGCAGAACCGCTTCGGAGCGGTCCGGGTCCTCACCGGCACCCTGGTCCTGCTGATGCTCGACCTTGTGGGACTGGGCCTGGCCGCCGGGCACTCGGTGCCGGCCGTCGTCGTCCTCGTGGTCATTTCCGGGGCGCTCCTGGGCATCAACAACACCATCTACACGGAGCTGGCCATGGGCGTGTCCGACTCGCCGCGGCCGGTGGCCTCGGCCGGCTACAACTTCGTGCGCTGGATGGGCGGCGCCCTGGCACCGTTTGCCGCGGCGCAGCTGGGCGAGCACTTCGGCCCGCAGGTGCCCTTCTTCGCCGGCGCGCTGGCCATGGTGGCCGCCATTGCCGTCGTCTTCGGCGGACGCCGCTACCTGGCGGCGCACGAGCCGCACGTGGTGTAGCAACGCCCGGTGTTGTGCAGAACCCGCTGAGGTGACAAAGAACGCCCATGCTTCCGAGGAAGCATGGGCGTTCTTTGTCGGAACGCTGAAGGCGCGGCGGGCCTGACAGAAGCGCCGGCTCAGGCCCTTGCGGACTCTTTCGCGGATTCCTTGGCGGCTTCCTTCGAGGATCCCTTCGGTACGAACAGGGTTTCGGCCTGCTCCAGGGACATGCCGTTGGTCTCCGGGACCTTGAACATGACAAAGAAGAACGACGCCGCCGCGAACAGCGCGTACATGGCGTACGTCAGCGGCAGGGAGGCCGCGGCCATAACCGGGAAGCTCAGGGTGATGGCGAAGTTGGCGATCCACTGCGCGGCCGCGGCCAGGCCCAGGGCCCGGGCGCGGATCCGGGACGGGAAGATCTCCCCCAGCAGTACCCACACCAGCGGGCCCCAGGAGGCGCCGAAGCTGATGACGAAGACGTTGGCGGCGACCAGCGCCGCCGGCCCCCACGCCCCGGGCAGCGAGATCGCGTCGCCGGACCCGGTGGCCGAGCCGAAGGCCAGCGCCATGGTGCCCAGCGAGAGGGCCATGCCGATGGAGCCGGCCAACATGATCGGACGGCGACCGATCCGGTCCACCAGCGCGATTGCCACGAGCGTGACCAGGATGTTGGTGACGGCGGTGGCCACGGAGATGGTGAGCGAATCCTTTTCCTGGAAGCCCACCGCCTTCCACAGCGTGGTGGAGTAGTAGAAGATCACGTTGATGCCGACGAACTGCTGCAGCACGGACAGGATGATGCCGATCCAGACCACCGGCTGCAGGCCCAGGGCCTTGCCGCGCAGGGATCCCTTCTGGCCGGCGAGCTTGTCCTCGTCAATGGCCTTTTTGATGTCGCGCAGGTGCCGGTCCGAGTCCTCGTCCGGGGCGATCGACTTGAAGACCCTGAGGGCCTCCACGTCCTTGCCCTGGAACACCAGGAACCGCGGCGATTCGGGCAGGGTGAAGGCGATCCAGCCGTAGACGACCGCGGGGACGGCGGCGGCCATGAACATCCAGCGCCAGGCTTCCAAACCAAGCCACAGGGCCTGGTCCGCGCCGCCGGCCGACGTCGCGAACACGGCGTCGGAGAGCAGGGCGGCGAAGATGCCGGTGGTGATCGCCAGCTGCTGCAGCGAAGCCAGGCGGCCCCGGACGTGGCGGGGGGAGATTTCGGAAATGTAGGCCGGCGCGATCACCGAGGCCAGGCCGATGCCGAGCCCGCCCACCAGGCGCCAGAAGATCAGGTCCCAGACGCCGAACGCGAACCCGGTGCCGATGGCGCTGACGAGGAACAGCAGCGCGCCCAGCTTCATGGCCGGGATCCGGCCGTAGCGGTCGGCGATCTTGCCGGCCAGGTAGGCCCCTGCCGCGCAGCCGAGGAGGGCCACGGCGACGGCGAAGCCGGTCACGGCCTCGCTGAGGGCGAACTCGTCCTTGATCGCGTCGACGGCGCCGTTGACGACGGAGGAGTCAAAGCCGAAGAGGAAGCCGCCGACGGCGCCCGCTACGGCCAGCCAAATGACCCTTTTTGGGATCTTGGCGGCGGTCTGGTCATGGGTGGTGGTCATACGGCTCCCTTGGCAGTTCGCGGTCCACGGCCTTCGCCGCAACTACCCAGTCTTGCACCCGACCCGGCGTGCCGCCTGTCACAACCACCGGAAAGTGAGACGAAACATACACTTTGCCGCTGCTGCGGCTGAGGACAGACGACGACGGCCGGCAGTCCAGAAAGACTGCCGGCCGTCGTCGTGTTCCAGACCTCGGGACCGCCTAGTGGGCGGCGGCCACGGCGCCCTCCCGGGCAACCGCCTTCGGGTCCGTGAGTTTCTTGTTCGGCAGGGCGAACGTGATCAGGAAGGCGATGCCGGTGAGCACGGCGGCCGTGAGCATGACGGCGTCGATCGACTGCGCGAAGCCCTCGACGATGGGACGGGTGAGCGTCGGGTTGGCCGTGTGCAGCCAGCTGGTGTCGTTCAGCGAGTCGTTGCTGGCGCCGTTCTTGAAGAAGTCGTAGAGCTGGGCGTTGGCCGGGCCGGCGGCCACGGCCGGATCCTTGAGCACCTTGAGGTAGTCGGCATTCTGCGCGGCGTCCTTCATGCCCGTGGCGATCTTGTCCGCCGCGAGGCTGAAAAGCATCGAGATGAACACGGCAGTGCCAACAGCGCCGCCCATGGAACGGAAGAACGCGGCGGAGGAAGTGCCCACGCCCATGTCCTTCGAGGGCACGGAGACCTGCATGGCCAGCGTCAGCGGCTGCATGCAGAAGCCGAGTCCCAGGCCGAAGAACACGGCGATGGCGCCGGGGACCCACAGCGGGGTGTCCACGCCGAGGGAGAGGCCCATGACGACGGCGGCCACCGTCAGCGTAGCGGTGCCAAGGATCGGGAAGATCCGGTAGGTGCCCGAGGCGGAGATGGTCCGGCCCGCTGTGATGGAGCCGGTGAGGATGCCCACGGTGAAGGTGATCATCATGAGGCCGGCCTCGGTGGGGGTCAGGCCCTTGACCAGCTGCAGGTACATGGGCAGCATCGCGATGGCGCCGAACATGCCGATGCCGATGATGAAGTTCAGCAGCGAGGACAGGCCGAAGGTGATGTTCTGGAACAGCCGGAGCGGGATCAGCGCGTAGTCGGCGGCGTGCCGTTCGGCAAGCAGGAACGCGATGATACCCACGACGCCGAGCCCGTAGCAGAGGTAGGAGTTCGCGGAGCTCCAGCCCCAGGTGCGGCCCTGTTCGGCCACGAGGAGGAGCGGCACAATGGCCAGCGTGATGGCCGCGGCGCCCCAGTAGTCGATCTTCTGCTTCACGTGCTTGGCGGGGAGGTGCAGGTACATGAACACCACTGTGAGGGCCGCGAGACCGATCGGGATGTTGATCAGGAACACCCAGCGCCAGCCGTCGATCCCGAGGATGGTTTCGGTGCCCGCGAAGGCGCCGCCGATCACCGGGCCCAGGACGGAGGAGATGCCGAAGACCGACATGAAGTAACCCTGGTACTTGGCCCGGTCCTTGAGCGGCACGATGTCGCCGATGATGGTCAGGGCGAGGGCCAGGAGGCCGCCGGCGCCCATGCCCTGGATGCCGCGGGCAATGGCGAGTTCGGTCATCGAGTGGACCGAGCCGGCATAGAGCGAACCGGCGAGGAAGATCACGATGGCGATGAGATACAGCGGGCGGCGCCCGAAGATGTCACTGAGCTTGCCGTAGAGCGGCGTGCTCACCGTGGAGGTGATGAGGTAGGCGGTGGTGGCCCAGGCCTGCAGGGAGAGGCCGTCGAGGTCGTTGGCGATCGTGTAGATCGAGGTGGACACGATTGTCTGGTCCAGCGAAGACAGGAACATGCCAAGCATGAGTCCCACCATGACGGTGATGGTCTGACGGTGGGTCAGGACCTCTCCCACGGCGCGCACGGAGGTGGTTTTGGACATGACTGCTCCAAGGTGAAGTGGGGGATTAAGCGGATAGTTGCTTTCAGTAACTATGTTACTGGCTGAATTGTTCCCGCCACTACCTCGGGGAGAAGAAAGTCCTTACCGTTCGACCAGGATCCCGTCCGGATCGCACCAGATCATCACGCCGGGGCGGATGGCCACGCCGTCGATCTCCAGGGGCACGTCGATTGCCCCGGCGCCGTCCTTGGCGCTCTTGCGCGGGTTGCTGCCCAGTGCCTTGACCCCGAGCGGCAGCGCCGCGATGGCGAGCCGGTCCCGGATGGCACCGTTGATAACGACGCCGGCCCAGCCGTTCGCGACGGCGCTCGCCGCGATCATGTCCCCCATCAGTGCCGTGCGGAGGGAACCGGCGCCGTCGACCACCAGGACGGAGCCGTGACCGGGAGTGGCCAGCACGGTCTTGACCAGCGCGTTGTCCTCAAAGCAGCGAATGGTCCGGACCGGCCCGCTGAAATGCGTGTGCCCGCCCAGGGACTGGAACTGCACCGACACGGATTCCAGCTCCCCGCCGCGCTCGTCGTAAAGGTCTGCAGTATTCAGGGCGGAAGCGTTCACAGTGACTCCTTGCGTGTTAACCGGATGGCGTGGCAGAGCGGGTTGGCAGCGTGTTTCATGACCGAGACTCGCACATTGCGCCCAGATCCGCCGAGTCCCGGTAGTCTGGCTGCGCACTGATACATATGCCTGATCATCAGTTCCAGGGGGAGCCATGAGCATGTCCGATACCACCGCGCCGGCGCTCGCCGAACCCGAACGCCGCGTCCGGCCTGTCTGGACGGCAGGGGTGGTGCTGGTCAACGTCGGCATCAACGCGGCATTCTTCGGCCCGCTCCAGGTGCTCCTCGGCCAACAGGCGGCAGCCTTCAGTGAACCGGACAAGGAAGCCATCCTCGCCCTCGTGACGGGTGCGGGTGCGGCCGTGTCCCTGGTGGCCAACCCCCTCTTCGGCGCCTTCAGCGACCGGACCACCGCGCGCCGGGGGCGGCGGGTGCCGTGGGTGCTCTTCGGTGCCGTCCTGGGTGCCGCGGCCCTGATCGCGCTGGCGGGCGCCCCGGGCGTTGCCGCCATGACGCTGCTCTGGTGCCTCGTCCAGGCCGGCTGCAACGGCGCCTATGCGGCCATCACGGCGGCCATCCCGGACCGCGTGCCGGTACCCCAGCGCGGCATGGTCGGCGGGCTTGCCGCCATGGGCCAGACAGCTGGAATCCTGGCAGGGGCGGCGATCGCCGCCGCCGTCGCCGGAAACTTCGCCGCGGGGTATGTTGTCTGCGCGGTGGCGCTGCTCGCCGGCGTCGTGCTCTATTACTTCAAGAACGACGACGTTCCGCTGCCTGCGCAAGCCCGTCCGCCGTTCAGCCTGGGCGGCTTTGTGCGGGGTTTTTGGATTTCCCCGGCCCGCCATCCGGATTTTGCCTGGGCCTGGCTGACTCGGCTCCTGGTGAACATCGGCAACCATATGGTCACCCTCTACCTGCTGTTCTTCCTCAACGACGCCGTCCGCGTCCGCGAAACCCAGGGTATCGAGCCCGAGTTTGGCGTCCTGATCCTCACGGGCCTGTATGCGGTCATGGTGATCATCACCAGCGTGGTCGGCGGCCGGCTGAGCGACCGCCTGGGCCGCCGGAAGCCGCTGGTCATCATCTCATCCGCCGTGATCGCCGCAGCCTCCCTCATTCTTGCCTTCGCCCCCACCTGGCCGGGTGCGCTGATCGGCGCGTCCGTGCTCGGCATCGGCTTCGGCTGCTATCTGGCGGTGGACTTTGCCCTCATTACCCAGGTGCTGCCCACGGCCCTGAACCGGGGCAGGGATCTTGGCGTCATCAACATTGCCAACTCCCTGCCGCAAGTGCTCGCCCCGCTGATCGCGTACCCCTTTGTTGCCTTCTGGGGCGGCTATGTGGCGCTGTACGTGGCGGCCGCCGTAATTGGGCTTCTGGGGGCCGTGTTCGTGGTGAAGATCAAGGGCGTGGACTGAGCCGCCCGCGTTCCGTGCAGGGGGCTTCGGCGCCCCGGTCTACTCGCCGGGCGCCCGGATTCGTGGCGTATAGTGGACGGCAATTGCCGCGGCAGCGCGGTGGGCGGATCGCGCCCGGCTGCCGAGAAAAACGACCCCCGGAACGCTGCTGATGCCTGATTTTCACTCAGATCTTCCACCGATGGCCCCTCCACCCACTCTGCCCCGGCAGCGGCTCCGTTACGTGCGGATCCTTGATGTCGCCGCGGGGTTTGCCCGCAAGGGCCTGGACTCTGTGGTCCTGTCCGAGGTGGCGGCCAAGGCGGACGTGCCACTGGGGACGCTGTACCGCTACTTCCCGTCGGCCACCCAGCTGGTCCTGGCGCTGTACCGCAAGCAACTGGGCGAACTGCTCGCGGGGAGCGCGCCGGCGGCGGGCAAGGTCGTGGCCCAGGCCCTCGCGGGAGTGGTGATGGAGATCTTCCACATGCGCCTGATGCAGCCCGCCGTGGAGCAGTCCCTCAACCGGGCGGTCTATGTCAAGGACAACGACACAACGCGGCTGCTGCGCGAGATTGATGCGACGGCTGAGAAGGCAGTGACTGCGGCGTGCGGCGACCCGGCCGTTGCCCGGGTCCTGCTGCTGACGGTTACGGGCCTGGTCCAAGCCGTCCGCTGCCGCCGGCTGTCCCTCTTCGAAGCGGAGGAGGACCTGAAGAAGGCCTGTTCCCTCCTGCAGCGGGCCCCGCAGGCCGCGTAACTGGTCTAGACCAGCGGCCCGGAATATGCCCTCCTGCGTGTGATCCGAGTCACATGTTCTGGAGAAGAAACGTTTCACCACGGGGCGGTAACGCTCCCGGCGGGCGTAACGGGCGCGATGTCCTGTTTACCATTGCTGGACCGGAGCCGGCTGACGCCAGCAATTCGGGGAAACACCGGCGACCGCCACCTCTGGTCGCCGCCGCCCCTGCCAGACCAACTTGAGCATCCTTGCTTGAGCTTCCATGAGCCGTGCGCCCACGGTGAGCCCCAGGAGACAACGACGTGTCCACTGAAACGATCATTCCCGCCGATTCCACCTCCCCGGGTGAGGCAGTAGCCGTGCTGAGCGACGAGGAAATCTTCGCATCCCACGAGGGCGGCAAGCTGTCGATTTCCAGCACCGTCCCGCTTGCCAGCAAGCGCGACCTCTCCATCGCCTACACGCCTGGTGTCGCCCAGGTCAGCCGCGCCATCCACGCCAACCCGGAGCTCGCCAAGACGCTCACGTGGGCCCAGCGCCTCGTGGTGGTGGTCAGCGACGGCACGGCCGTGCTGGGGCTGGGCAACATCGGCGCCAGCGCCTCGCTGCCCGTGATGGAGGGCAAGTCCGCGCTGTTCAAGGCCTTCGGCGAACTCGACTCCATCCCGCTGGTCCTCAACACCACCGACGTCGACGAAATCATCGAGACTCTTGTCCGGCTGCGCCCCAGTTTCGGCGCCGTCAACCTTGAGGACATCGCCGCGCCCCGCTGCTTCGAGCTCGAAGAGAAACTCATCGAGGCGCTGGACTGCCCGGTCATGCACGATGACCAGCACGGCACCGCCGTCGTAGTCCTCGCCGCCCTGACCAACGCCGCCAAGGTGACCGGCCGGACCCTCGACAGCCTGCGTGTGGTGGTCTCCGGCGCCGGGGCCGCCGGGATCGCGGTCGCCGAAATCCTGCTGACGGCCGGGATCGGCGACGTCGTCCTCCTGGACTCCCGCGGCACCATCAACAAGGACCGCGCGGACATCGCCGCCGATCCGGCCAGCAAGAAGGCCCAGCTCGCCGCCCGCAGCAACCCGCGTGGCGTGACAGGCGGCCCGGGGGAGGCGCTGCTCGGCGCCGACGTGTTCGTCGGGGTCTCCTCTTCGAAGCTGGACGAGGAGCACCTCAAGCTGATGAACCACAGCTCGATCGTGTTCGCCCTGTCCAACCCGGACCCGGAAGTCCTGCCGGAGGTCGCGAGCAAGTACGCGGCCGTCGTCGCCACCGGACGCAGCGACTTCCCGAACCAGATCAACAATGTCCTGGCCTTCCCCGGCATCTTCCGCGGCGCCCTCGACGCCGGCGCCCGCCGGATCACGCCGGCCATGAAGCTCGCCGCGGCCCGGGCCATCGCGGAACTGGCCGAGGATGACCTTTCGGCGGACTACATCGTGCCCAGCCCGCTGGATCCGCGCGTGGCCCCGGCTGTCTCCGCGGCAGTCGCCGCGGCGGTGGCCGCCGAGTAGCCGGACCGCGTCGGAAAACATCCGACACCGGACGACGACGGCGGCGCTTCCCTGAGGGGGAGCGTCGCCGCTGTCGTTCGGCGGGACACCACTAGGACTCCGTCCGGGATCCGGAAAACTCGAGTATTGACTACTCGGGCTGCAGGCCGCCGCGCCGACCTAAGCTGGGCCCAGCATTCCAGCCGCAGCGGACCCAGGGCCTGCTACGGGGGTCTGCCGGCTGGGCGGGGAATCGAAGTCTCACTTCACACCAGGCATCCGGAAGCTCCGGGTCGCGGCTGTGGACTTTCCGCGGCCCAAACACCGGTGCCACGAGCAGCAGCTCACGGCACCCGGACCGTTTCCGATTCGTGAGAAGGAGCAGGACATGAAGAAGTTGCTAGCGGCGGGGGCCGTTGCAGGACTTGTTCTCTTGGGCGGGGGGTTGGCGCCGGCCAACGCGGCCCCGCCGGAGGGCCAGCTCTGTCCGGAATGGGACACCGGCAGAATAGACGTGGCCGACGGCATCAAGTCGCTGGAAATCACCGCCCCGGACGGTCTGGAGATCATTGCCGTCTGCGTCAAGGCCGGCTCGGCCAAGCAGGGCCTCGGTGCTCAGATCGACTACTTCTATTCCAGCCAGCTGTCCGTGACAATCTCGCACTACTCGGGCAAGGACATCTCGCACTACTCCGTCATGTACGGGGAGCCGTCAGGAAGTTAGGCGCCGGCATTCCCGGGCCCGGGGCCGTCAACGGCAGCCCCGGGCCCGGCCATAGACTGGTGCGATGAACCCCGAGATTGTCGTGACAGTGCTCTGCGGCCTCGCCATCGTGGTGGGCGTTGCCGGGACGATCATTCCCGTTCTTCCCGGCAGCATCCTGATCGGGGCGAGCCTGCTGGCCTGGGCTCTGTGGGGCGGCGCCGGGACCACCGGTTGGGTGGTCTTCGGGATCGGGATGCTCTTCGTTCTGGCCGGCATGGCCGCCAGCACCGTCCTGACCGGCCGGAAGCTCAAGGAGCACAGCATCCCGAGCCGTTCCGTGGTGGTGGGCCTCGTGCTGGGCGTGGCCGGCATGTTCGTCATCCCCGTGGTGGGGCTCTTTGTGGGCTTCGCCGCCGGGCTCCTGCTCAGCGAGCTGCAGCGGACCCGTGTGTTCGGCACCGCATTGGCCTCGAGCTGGGCCGCGCTGAAGGCCACGGGCCTGGGCATGATCGTGGAATTCGGCCTCGCGTGCCTCGCCGCGAGCACCTGGGTGATCGGCCTCTGGGTGGCCTCGGCGGCCTAGCAGCGGCCTGCCGGAGCCTACTACCATGGGGGAATGAGCGCCGGACTTGGCGAATCCGCCCCCCAAATTCCCGACGGCCGGCCCGCTGGCCAGCTTGCTGACGGCCAAAGTCCCGACGGCCAGCGCAGGCCGTACACGGACACCCGCGACCTGACGCCATTCCGCAAGGTAGTGGTCCGGACGCCCGTCCGCGGCCTGGCCGGCACAGTGGGTGGCGCGGTGGCCGGACTCATGGCGGGCCGGGCACCCGGGACGCTGGCCGCCGAAGGCGGGGTGCCGCGGCTGGGCAAGGTGGGGGGCCGGACCTCGGCCAAGAGGATGAAAGTCGTGCACTCCGCCGTCTTCGGCAGCACCGACCCTGACCGCCTGATAATCCTGGCCCGCTCCTACCCCGGCTGGGCGGGGGTGTGCTACCTCATGGCCGGGTTGCTGGCGTACGCCCACGGCGGGCACCTGCGCGCGTCCGAACTCCTGCAGCACGGCCTGAGACTGCGGAACGACGAGGACGCCAACCGCTACGCCGGCGAATACCTGGCCGGCGTGGTCACCAGAGTGGAGGTGGCCGAGCGGATTGAGGTTCCGGTGCTCTTCTCCGAGGAGGCCGTGTTCCTGGCGCTGTCCCATTCCCTGCGCGAGACCGGCCAGACGGAGGCGGCGCTGGCGGC
>NZ_KI914945.1:5648-10942 GCF_000520575.1 Arthrobacter sp. I3 | reverse complement strand
CTGCCGCCGTCGTTGCCGCTCGCCCTGGCGCGCTGTTCGCTGGAGGCCGAGCTGGGACGCGACGCCGACGTGGTGGCAGAGACCGAGGGCCTGCTGAACGCGGATGATCTGTCCGCGGCCCTGCTGCTGGTGCGTGCCAGGTCGCTGCGCAGGCTCGGCGCCTACACCGCATCCCGGTCTGCCCTGCAGGAAGTCCTGCGGCGCAGGAAGACTGACTTCACCCTCCGCAGCGACGCGCTGACGGACACCGCCCTGCTCCTCCTCGAGGCGGGCCGCAAAACCCTTGGCGGCCGGGACTGGCAGCGCCACAAACCTGCACAGCTGGAGGCCGTGAAAGCCATTCGCAAAGACGCCGAAATGCACGAACTCTGGGACCGCGAATACGGGCGCGCTGACGACGACTGACAGGTTTCCACGCCCGATCGCGGCCAAATCCACGTATCCACTACTCTTGCGGGCCCCTGGGGCGGGGAGTACAAACGAGGCATGAGAGATGCGGTGGAGCGCTGGATGCAGCACTACATCACAGCGTGGACGACGAACGATCCGGAGGACATCCGGGCGCTGTTTACCGAGGACGCCATCTATGCGACCAGCCCCCAGGAAGCCGAACCGTGGCAGGGCCGGGACGATATCGTGGAGCACTGGCTTGCCGGGCGCGATGAGCCGGATGACTGGATGTTTGAGTGGAAGCTGCTGGGGGTCGACGGCGGCCGGGCGTTTGTGCAGGGCCTGACGACGTACCGCGGCAACAGCCGGAGCTATGACAACTTGTGGGTCATCCAACTGACCGCGGACGGCCGCGCGTCGTCCTTCACCGAGTGGTACATGCAGCGCAAGTAGCCCCAGGGCGGATTCGCGCCCTCACCCGTGCGTCATGGCTGCGCTGAGGGCGGGCACGATCTGCTCGGCGAGCAGCAAGGCGCCCAGGGCCAGCATGATGATCCCGCTGGCCAGCGTCACTTGGCGCGCTGCGCCCGGCCTGGCCTGCAGCAGTTTCCGCGCCAGGAGTGCCACGCAACTGTAGATGACGCCCACGAGCAGGATGAAGGTCAGCCCGAGCAGACCCGACTGGACCGGGACCGGCCACGCGGCGTCAGGGCTGACGAACTGCGGCACCAGGGCCACGAAGAACAGCAGGCCCTTGGGGTTGATTCCGCTGATGCCCATGCCCTGGAGGAAAACCCGGAACTGGCTCGCGGGTGTGGCGGCACCGGGAGCAGCGGTGCCGGTGCTGAAGCTGGCCCCGCGCCAGGACCGCAGGGTGCTGAAGCCCAGCCACAGCAGGTAGAGGGCGCCCGCCGCGGTCAGCCAGCCCAGCACGCCGGGCATCCCGGCGAGCAGTGCCGCCAGGCCCAGCACCAGCAGCGCCGTGTGGAGGGCGTAGCCCCCGCAAAGACCGGCGACGGCGGGCGCGAAGCTGCGCTGCCGGAGCCCGGCCGCGATCGAATAGGCCCAGTCGACGCCGGGGGTGCATGCCAGGGCGACGGCGACAACCAGGAAGGCGAGGAAAAGCTGGGGGTTCATGGCGGGCTCCAGGAGTGCGGCACCCCGTGGCGGGTACAAGAAAAACTCTAGGCAAATTCGGCCGGGAAGTGCTCGCTTATTTACTGGTGAATCACCGCTATTGGGTAAGATAATTGCGTGATTGACGCTATTGACAGAAGTATTTTGCGCTACCTCAAATCGGACGGCCGGATGACTGCCACGGCCCTGGCGGCCAAGGTGGGGTTGACCGTGGCTCCGTGCCATCGCCGGCTGCGGGATCTGGAGGCCGCCGGGATCATCCGGGGCTACCGGGCGGATATTGATCCGGCCGCGGTGGGGCTCGGTTTCGAGGCGATCGTGTTCGTGACCCTGCGCCAGGTGGACCGTTCCACCATGGAGATCTTCGAGAGCCGGGTGGCCGGCAATCCCAACATCGTCGAGGCCCAGCGGCTCTTCGGGTCGCCGGACTACCTGCTCAAGGTCATCGCGGAGGACCTACCCTCCTACCAGCGTTTCTACGACAGTGAACTGACCTCGCTGCCCGGCGTCGAGCGCCTGACGTCAACGCTGGTCATGAAGAACCTGAAGGCCAACGCCGGGCCGCCGGTCTAAAGCGGCCGCCTGCTCAGGCGCCGAGCAGTCCCGTGGTCCGGTAGGGAATGACCTCGCGCAGGAACATGCTCGTTGAGGTCCGGACGATTCCGGGGCACAGCCGGATTTCCTCGGACACGCGATAGAGATCGTCCGGGCTCTTGGCCACCACCCGGATCAGGAGATCGGTATCGCCAGCCGGGGCATGGCATTCGAGCACTTCCGGGATGTCGCGCAGGGCGGCGATTGCCTCGTTGAGGTGGCTCTGGTCCAGTTCCGCGCTGACCGCGGCCGCCACGCCGCGGCCCAGGGCGGACGGCAGCACCCGGCTGCTGTTCGGCCGGAGCGCGCCCGACGCCGACATCCGCTCCAGGCGGGACTGGACGGTGCCGCGGGCCAGGCCCAGCTTTTGCGCCAGCACCATGACCGGCACGCGGGGATCTTCGTCCAGCGCGGCGAGGATCCGCCGGTCCGTCGCGTCGAGCTCCTGCAAAATGACCACTTCCTGTTCGCGGCCCGGGCTGTGGTTGATCAGATTGACTACTCTGGGGCCGGTCCGTTGCACCAACTGTAGGGCTTCTGCTCAAATGGTGACAACAAGGGGACGAGGCCACCGCCACGATCCCGAAGGCTACGGACATCCCGGCACACCACCCGGACCCCGGACGAGGCTCCCGCAAGGAACCAGCCGCTGATTGACTCTTGTTCACGCATCGTCTTTCCGCACAACGCACTCGCGGCAAGAGCCCCTGAGCCACCGACGTCGGATTTCCCGAAGTCATCGGTAGCTGAGGGGCTCTTGTGCTGCTCCACATAGGCTAGTCACATGACCTCAGCTGGCCGCTTCGCCCCCAGTCCCTCCGGCGAACTGCATGTGGGTAACCTCCGGACAGCCATCCTGGCATGGCTGTTCGCCCGGTCCGGGGGGCGGCGGTTCCTGCTGCGGGTGGAGGACCTGGACCGTGCCCGGGCCGGCGCCGAGGCCGAACAACTCCGCGACCTGGCGGCGATCGGCGTGAGCTGGGACGGCGGCGTCGTGCGCCAGACGGAGCGTGAGCACCTGTATGACGGGGCGATCGCGGAGTTGACGGCGGCCGGCCTGACCTATGAGTGCTTCTGTACCCGCCGCGAAATCCAGGAGGCCCCCTCGGCGCCGCACGCTCCGCTGGGCGCCTACCCGGGAACGTGCCGGAACCTCAGCGGCGCCGAGCGCGAGGCCAAGCGGGCCGCCCGGCCGCCGGCTGTCCGGCTCCGCTCCACGGTGGCCGAGGCGTCGGTGTGGGACGTGCTCCACGGCAGTTACACCGGGGTCGTCGACGACTTCGTGCTCCGGCGCAACGACGGCGTGACCGCCTACAACCTGGCCGTGGTGGTGGACGACGCCGCGCAGGGGATCGACCAGGTGGTCCGCGGCGATGACCTGCTGCCGTCCACGCCGCGGCAGGCATATTTGGCGTCGCTGCTCAATATGCCTGTTCCGGAATATGCGCATGTGCCGCTGGTACTGAACGCCGACGGTGCCAGGCTGGCCAAGCGCGACGGCGCCGTCACGCTCGCCGATCTGGCGTTGGCCGGGGTGGGCGCGGACCAGGTCCGGGACACTTTGCTGGACTCCCTTGGCCTCCCGCCGGGCCGCCTCGGCGATGTCCTCGCCGCCTTCGACCCGGCCGCCCTGCCCCGCGAGCCCTGGGTGTGGCCCGGGCTGCCGGGAGCGCACAAGGGGGCGCATCCGGGTACCGGCCTCCGGGCAGGGACGGACAGCCGCGGCGCGTAGGCTGGATTCATGACCGAGCCCGCACACCCCCAGCCCCGCTTCACTGTCGAGACAGCCAAGGTCCTGGCTGAGGTGGCCCACAACCGCCAGAAGGACAAGCTCAAGCGGCCATACCGGGAGCATGTGCTCGCCGTCGGGGACGCCCTGGCGGACTTCGACGACGACATCCGGATCGCCGGGTACCTCCACGACATCGCGGAGGACACCCCGATGACGCGGCAGGCACTGCTGGACATGGGTGTCTCCGAGCGTGCCGCGGACATCATCGAACGGGTCACGAAGCGCCTGCATGAGAATCCGGACGACTACCAGGCCGGCATCCGGTACATCGCCGAGGACCACGACGCCACGCTCGTGAAGATTGCCGACAACGCGCACAATTCGCTGCCCGAACGGGTCAAGGCGCTGGCCGAAAAGTGGCCGGACAAGCCCCCGGTCACCCGCTACGATGATGCCCGCCCGGTGCTCTACGCCGCCGTTCCTGTCGAGGAAACCCGGAAAATCCTGGCCCGGATCAATCCCTGGCTGTTGAACGAACTCGACGACATGCTCGACGAGGCGGACGACACGGACTACGAGTTCCTCTCCTATGACGTCCCCGCAGCAGACGCGGCAGTGGCCGCGGCAGCAGACGCGGAAGCTGCGCCGGGCGATGCTCCGGCCGGCGACACCGGGTCCGCCCGGGACTGAGCATGCGCGCCTACGTCCTCACACGCTACGGCGGCCCGGACGCCATGGAACTCCGGGAAGTTCCGGATCCCCAGCCCGGCCCGGGCGACGTCCGGATCAAGGTCGCCGCGGCCGGGCTGAACCCGGTGGACTTCAAGTTCCGCCAGGGCGCGCTCCGGCTGATCAGCCATGTCCGCCTGCCGATCGTTGCCGGCTGTGAACTCGCCGGGACGGTCGACGCAATCGGACCCGGGCCCAACGGCTTTTCCATCGGCGACCGCGTCTACGCCCGGGTGGACAAGGCCACGCTTGGAGCCTTCGCCGAGCTGGTGTGCGTGCAGCAGGAGTTGGTGGCCGCCATGCCGGCGTCGCTCGGATTCGCCGAGGCCGCAGGACTGCCGCTGGCCGGGCTCACTGCGCTGCAGGCCCTCCGCGATGAACTTGCCGTGGGCCGCGGCACCCGGCTCTTCATCTCCGGCGGCGCCGGCGGGGTGGGAACACTCGCCATCCAGCTCGCCAAGTATCTCGGCGCCCAGGTCACCACCACGGCATCGGCCCGCGGCGAGGCGCTCGTGCGCCGCCTGGGGGCGGACGCCGTCATCGACTACAACCGGGATGACTTCTCCGCGGTACTGCACGGGTTCGACGCGGTCCTGGACCTGGTCGGCGGCGTGACCCTCAGCGATTCCTTCCGCATTCTTCGGCCCGGCGGCAGGGTGGTATCAATCGCCGGCGTTCCCGAGCCGCTCACCGCGACGAAAGACCTCGGCTC
>NZ_KI914945.1:2642-5548 GCF_000520575.1 Arthrobacter sp. I3 | reverse complement strand
ATTGCGGTGATCGGCAACGGCAACGTGGCCCTCGACGTGGCCCGCATGCTTGTCAAGCACGCCGATGAACTCCTGGTCACCGAAATCCCGGACAACGTCTACCGGGCGCTCAAGGATTCGCCGGTCACCGACGTCCACGTGTTTGGCCGCCGCGGCCCGGCCCAGGTGAAGTTCACGCCGCTGGAGCTGCGCGAACTCAGCCACGCCAAGGACGTGGACATCGTCCTGTATCCCGAGGACTTTGAATTCGACGAGGCCTCGGACGAGGCCATTCGCAGCAACAACCAGATCCGGACCATGGTCAACACCCTCACGAACTGGCTCGTCGAGGAGCACGCCGAGGCCGAGGAACCGTCCTCGCGCCGGCTGCACCTGCACTTCCTGCACAGCCCCGTCGAAATCTATGGAACAACAGACGACGCCGCCAACCCCGGCAAGGTCGCCGGCATCAAGTTCGAACGCATGCAGCTGGACGGCACCGGGAACGTCAAGGGCACCGGTGAGTTCCTCGACTACCCGGTCCAGGCCGTCTACCGCGCGATCGGCTACCACGGTTCGCCGCTGGATGAGCTGGAATACGATGCCCGCCGCGGCGTCGTCCCGAACGAAGGCGGCCGCGTGCTCGACGCCGAGGGCAACCCCGTGCCCGGAATCTACGCCACGGGCTGGATCAAGCGCGGCCCCGTCGGGCTGATCGGCCACACCAAGGGCGACGCGCTGGAGACCATCGGCTTTCTGCTGGAGGACCGGCTGACGCTGCCGCCGGCGCAGAACCCTGACCCGCAGGCCATCATCGACCTGCTCAAGGAGCGCGGCATCGAGTACACCACGTGGGACGGGTGGATCAAGCTCGATGCCCACGAGCTTGCCCTCGGCGCCGAGTGGTCCGCGGCGGAGTCCGCCAACGGCATCGAACGGGAGCGTATCAAGGTGGTGCCGCGCGAGGACATGATCGAGATTTCCCGCGGGTAGCAGGGGCGGTTCCCGGCGTCTCTGGCGGGTGGCCTGCAGGCCCATTAGACTGGGCCGGACGTGGCTGCCTCGGGCACGCCATCGAGCCCGTCCAATGGGAGTTCAATGAAGAACCTGGTCCATCCGGCAGCACTGTTACCGCCAACAGGCGGGGTCACCGCACAGCTGCGCCAGCAATATGCCAGTGCGGGCCATGAGCAGCTGGACTCCCGTGGACTGGCGTTCTCCGAGGGCCTACAGTTGCCCGGTATCAGCACCCTGATTCAGGAATCGTGGCAGCGTTCCGTCCAGCTGCACGCCAACCCGGACAACCCCGAAGCCCCGCTCGCCATGGACCGCGAAGAACTCGAAGCATACCGGCGGCAGCACCCCCTGGCCGCCATCATGCCCGTGATCCACAAGCTGCTGGTCCTGCCCAGCCACGACAGCGGCATGCTGGTGGCCGTGGGGGACGAGGTGGGCCGGCTGCTCTGGGTCGAAGGCGACGCCGCCATGCGGCGCCGGGCCGAAGGGATGATGTTCGTCCCGGGAGCCGACTGGTCCGAGGCAACCGTTGGCACGAGCGCTCCGGGTACGGCGCTGGCCCTCGGCCGCGGCATCCAGATCTCCGGCGCCGAACACTACAAGCGCTCCGTCCACCCGTGGAGCTGCACGGCCGTGCCGTTCCACGATCCTGATTCCGGCGCCCTGCTGGGAGTCGTGGACATCACCGGCACGGAATCGGCCGTCGCCGCGCATACGTTGTCCCTCGTCGAAGCGACAGTGGCCGCCGCCCAGGCGCATCTGCGGGTGGA
This sequence comes from Arthrobacter sp. I3, assembly GCF_000520575.1. NCBI lineage: Bacteria > Bacillati > Actinomycetota > Actinomycetes > Micrococcales > Micrococcaceae > Arthrobacter > Arthrobacter sp. I3. Next base: position 3,782 of record NZ_KI914945.1, on the reverse strand, counting down.
ACGGCTGCAGCTGGCCGCAGCCGGGCAGTCCCCGGCGTCCCGGCGGCGGAGCCCGGCGCCGAAAACGTCCGGGGACCCGGGCGCCAACAGCCTCTACCGCAACAGCCTCCAGCTGCTCGGCCGGGACCAGGCGCTGCTCAGCATCGACGGCCGCACCGTGGCCCTGTCCGCCCGGCACAGCGAAATCCTGGCCCTGCTCAGCACCCACCCTGAAGGGCTGAACGCGGAGGAGCTCTGCACCCTGCTCTACTCCGGGGATGCCTCCACCATGACGCTGCGGGCCGAGATGGTGCGCCTGCGCAAGGTCCTGCATCAGCTCAACCCGGACGCGGTCCCGGACTCTCGGCCCTACCGGCTGCCAATGGACCTGTTGCCGGACTCCGGCCAGGTCCTCAACTGCCTGCAGCGCGGTGCCCACCGGATAGCGCTGGAAATTTACCGCGGCGCCGTGCTGCCCCGCTCCGAGGCGCCCGGCATCGCCGAGCTGCGGAGCCGGGTCTCTTCCCTGCTGCGCGAGGCCGTGCTGACGGACGGCAGCGCGGAATCGCTCCTGAAGTACGCCGAGCTGCCCGAGGCAAGGGACGACGTCGAGGTCCGGTCCGCCGCACTGAAGCTGCTGCCGCCCCGCTCGCCCAAGCGCGCCGCCGTCGTCGCAGATCTCGAACGGCTGGACCGGGAACTGAGCGCCTGACCGGCCTTTCCCGGGAAAGTGACCCGGATCACTCGCTTGCAACCTGACTGCAACCTTCCGGCTTCTACGCTGTAGGCAACGGTGAGCGCCAGAAACTGGCCGCCACAAATTTTGCACAGCAAAGGAGCTAGCAATGACTGTCTACGCCCAGCCCGGTACCGAGGGCTCGAAGGTCACCTTCAAGGACCGCTACGAGAACTGGATCGGCGGCGAATGGGTTGCCCCGGTCAAGGGCCAGTACTTCGAGAACATCACCCCCGTCACCGGCAAGGTCTTCTGCGAGGTGGCCCGCGGCACCGCCGAGGACATCGAGCTGGCGCTGGACGCGGCCCACAAGATCGCACCGTCCTGGGGCAAGACCTCCGTGGCCGAGCGTGCGGCGATCCTGAACAAGATCGCCGACCGGATCGATGAGAACCTGGAGATGCTCGCCGTCGCCGAATCCTGGG
>NZ_KI914945.1:0-2542 GCF_000520575.1 Arthrobacter sp. I3 | reverse complement strand
GATCACCGCCGCGTTCTGGCTGATGAGCATGGGCATCCGCCGCCGCGCCCGCAAGGCGAAAGCCAGCTACCGTTACCTGTTCATGCACCCCAGCGGGGATGATTTGCGCACCCTGGCGGCCCTCGTCGACGCCGGCCACGTGCAGCCGGTGATGGACCGCACCTACCCGTTCGCGGAAATTGGGGGAGCCTTCGCCGCGCTCGAACAGGGCCACGCCAAGGGCAAGATCGTCGTCACCCTCTAGCGGCTCCCGGCTGCCGGGCCCGCCATAGCAGGCCGATGTACACCAGGTCAAAGACGCTGCAGAGCACTCCCACGCCCAGGATCAGGGGCGAGTTGCCGTACCAGCCCAGCGCGATCGTAGGCGCGAGGGTACCGACCCACTTGGCCACGGCGATCAGCAGGGTCTGGCCGCGGGTGCCGGCCCGGGCGGCGAACATGGCGATGAACAGTCCGGACATCAGCAGGTTCTGCAGGAACGCCGCGTAGCGGGCCGCGTCGTCCCAGCCGAACTGGACGACGAACAGCAGCTGGACCGCGAAGGACGTGACGCCCAGCAGATCCGCCGCCGCGCCCGCAAGGCGAAAGCCAGCTACCGTTACCTGTTCATGCACCCCAGCGGGGATGATTTGCGCACCCTGGCGGCCCTCGTCGACGCCGGCCACGTGCAGCCGGTGATGGACCGCACCTACCCGTTCGCGGAAATTGGGGGAGCCTTCGCCGCGCTCGAACAGGGCCACGCCAAGGGCAAGATCGTCGTCACCCTCTAGCGGCTCCCGGCTGCCGGGCCCGCCATAGCAGGCCGATGTACACCAGGTCAAAGACGCTGCAGAGCACTCCCACGCCCAGGATCAGGGGCGAGTTGCCGTACCAGCCCAGCGCGATCGTAGGCGCGAGGGTACCGACCCACTTGGCCACGGCGATCAGCAGGGTCTGGCCGCGGGTGCCGGCCCGGGCGGCGAACATGGCGATGAACAGTCCGGACATCAGCAGGTTCTGCAGGAACGCCGCGTAGCGGGCCGCGTCGTCCCAGCCGAACTGGACGACGAACAGCAGCTGGACCGCGAAGGACGTGACGCCCAGCAGGAGCGCCCAGCCGATGAACAGCCGCCGCGTCACCCAGTCCGGCAACTCGGAGCGGCCGAACTTGAGGAAGGTGTACACAATCACGACGTCGGCCAGACCCCACGCGATATTGAAGACCCCCTGGGCGGTGATTCCCGTCGCGATGGAGCGCGTGGCGTAGATGGCCTCCCAGGCGAAATTCAGGGCCAGCGCGGCGGCTGGGATCGCGTAGCTCCGGTCCTTGAAGCCGATCCGGATGGCATCGACGTAGACCACGGTCCAGGCCAGGCCGCTCACAACCGTCAGAAACAGGATCACGGTCCCTCCTCGCATGCACAGGCGTCAATTTGTGCCGACACAGCGAGCATATCGATGGCTGGCAGAGGCCGCTCAGCGGAAGGTCAGGGAGCAGCAGACGGCCCCGTTGCAGCGTGACCGCAACCTTTGAAGTTCTAGGCTTGCGGCCAGGACGAAGACGTCTGTTTCCCCTGAGGAGTAACCATGACTGTTTATGTCCAGCCCGGCCAAGAAGGATCCAAGGTCCAGTTTAAGGACCGCTACGAGAACTGGATCGGCGGCGAATGGGTGGCTCCTACTACCGGCCAGTACATCGAGAACGTCTCCCCGGTGAACGGCAAGCAATTCACTGAGGTGGCCCGAGGCGCAGCCGCCGACGTTGAGCTGGCGCTTGATGCCGCCCATAAAGCCGCGCCCTCCTGGGGCAAGGCCTCGGCCACCGAGCGCGCCGCCGTCCTGAACAAGATCGCCGACCGCATCGATGCGAACCTGGAGATGCTCGCCGTCGCCGAATCCTGGGACAACGGCAAGCCGATCCGCGAAACCCTCAACGCCGACATTCCGCTCGCTGCGGACCACTTCCGCTACTTCGCCTCCGCCGTGCGCGCGCAGGAGGGACGACTGTCCCAGCTCGACGACGACACCACGGCCTACCACTACCATGAGCCGCTCGGCGTCGTCGGCCAGATCATCCCGTGGAACTTCCCGATCCTGATGGCCGTCTGGAAGCTCGCCCCGGCCCTCGCCGCCGGCAACGCCGTCGTCCTGAAGCCGGCCGAGCAGACACCGTCCTCGATCCTGGTGCTGATGGAACTGATCGGCGACCTGCTGCCGGCCGGTGTCCTGAATGTGGTCAACGGCTTCGGCGTCGAGGCCGGCAAGCCGCTGGCCTCCAGCCCCCGTATCCGCAAGATCGCCTTCACCGGCGAAACCTCCACCGGACGGCTGATCAGCCAGTACGCCAGCCAGAACCTGATCCCGGTCACGCTGGAGCTCGGCGGCAAGAGCCCGAACATCATTCTCATGGCGGTCTGGAAAATGGCTCCGGCCCTGGCCGCCGGCAATGCCGTCGTCCTCAAGCCCGCGTCTAATACCCCGGCCTCCATCCTGGTGCTGGCCGAGCTCATCGCGGACCTGCTGCCCGCCGGCCTGCTGAACATCGTCAACGGCTTCGGCTCGG
>NZ_AZSB01000446.1:0-55705 GCF_000520575.1 Arthrobacter sp. I3 | reverse complement strand
TGACCGGGCTGATGCCGCACATCTACTTCCGCTGGACCGAGGGAAACCCGGTCACTAACCTGCTGCGGTTCCTGTTCCTGGGCGAGGGCGAAATCGCGCCCGTCACCCGCGAAGTGCTGCGCGAAGCCGAACCCGACGTCACACGGCGCCCCTGGGTCCACGTCGGCTGAGCCCCTGCCGGCACGGAGCCCTAGCAAGACCGTGCAGGTTTCGTCCGCCCCCAAACCATCGATTCCCGGGGAACGGATGCGTGAAGGAACGGGCGCCGGCATGTCCGAAAGACTCGGGAATGGCATAGAAAATCCGTCCGCCTCCGCGCGCGTTAAGACGGTGTCAAGATCCGTCCTGAAGGCGTTAAGAAACCATCAGGAGCCGGCTTTTTCCCTCGGCAGAGGAGTTGACTTTCAGTAGCCCCGCAAACGGGGCACGGATGAAAGGAACCTGCAATGGCCGACCTGGCTTTGATCGGAATCCTCATGGTCTCCATGGGGTTCGTGATGTGGATCGGCCACGTCCTGGCCGGGATGGTCGGGGGTGCCGATGACCGGCCGGAGGCCGGCCAATGAGCGCCGACGCGATCATGTGGCTCGTCCTGCTCATCGCCGGGCTGTGCCTCTTCGGCTACCTGCTGGCCGTCCTGATCCATCCGGAAAAGTGGTGAGCGGATCATGACCTTCAACCCTGCATCCTTTGCTGTCCAGGTGGCTGCGCTCCTCATTGTCCTGGCCGCCCTGCACAAGCCCTTCGGCATCTACCTGGCCCGGGTTTTCGAGGGCACCACGTCGAGCCGGCCCGAGCGGCTGTTCTACCGGCTCGCCGGGATCGACGCCGGCACTGACCAGACCTGGTCCGTCTACCTGCGCAGCGTTCTGGCGTTCTCCGCGGTGTCCATCCTTTTCGTGTTCGGCCTCCAACGGCTGCAGGGCGTCCTGCCGGGCAGCGGATCCCTGCCCGGCGTGGACCCATGGGTAGCCATGAACACCGCCATTTCGTTCGTGACCAACACGAACTGGCAGACATACGTCCCCGAATCCACGGTAGGCATCTTCGTGCAGATGACCCTGCTGGCCGTGCAGAACTTCCTCTCCGCCGCCGTCGGCATCGTCGTCGTCGTCGCCCTCATCCGCGGCATCGCCCGGACCAGGACGCCACGGCTGGGTAACTTCTGGGTGGATCTGGCCCGGACGACCTTCCGGGTCCTGCTTCCGCTCGCGTTCGTCGCGGCCGTGGTGATGGTCCTCGGCGGAGTGGTGCAGAACTTCTGGCCCACCGACGTCGCCAACCAGGCGTCCGGGATCAGCCAGAGCATCCCCGGCGGGCCGGTCGCGTCCCAGGAAGCCATCAAGGAGCTCGGAACCAACGGCGGCGGCTACTTCAACGCCAACTCCGCCCACCCGTTCGAGAACCCCAACGCCCTCATCAGCTTCTTCGAGGTGTTCCTGCTCCTGCTCATCCCCTCGGCCCTGCCCTACGCCTTCGGCCGGATGGTGGGTGACCAGAAACAGGGCTACACGGTGGCCGCGGTGATGGGCACCCTGTGGCTGGCATCGGTTTCGCTGATGGGTTGGGCCGTGGCGTCCGGCCAAGGAACCGCGACGGCGGCGGCCGGTGGCCTCGGCGAAGGCTTTGAACAGCGCTTCGGACCCGCGCCCGGCGCGATCTTCGCCGCATCCACCACACTGACCTCCACCGGCGCCGTCAACACTGCCCACGATTCCCTGCCGCCACTGGCCGGCGGCGTAGCCATGGTGAACATGATGCTCGGCGAAGTCGCCCCCGGCGGAACCGGCTCCGGGCTCTACGGGCTGCTGATCCTGTCCATCATTTCCGTCTTCATCGCAGGTCTCATGGTCGGGCGCACCCCGGAGTACCTGGGCAAGAAGATCGGCCCCACGGAAATGAAGCTCGCCGCGATGTACATCCTCGTCACCCCGACCCTGGTCCTCGCCCTGGCTGGCATCACCGTCCTGCTCCCGGACATCATGGCCAACGCACCCGCCACCGGCCCCCACCAGTTCAGCGAAGCGCTCTACGCTTTCACCTCCGGGGCCAACAACAACGGCTCCGCGTTCGGCGGCATCACCACCTCCGGCCCCTACCTCTCAGTCATGATGGGCCTGGCCATGCTGCTGGGCCGCTTCCTCCCGATCGTCCTGGTGATCGCCCTGGCCGGCTCCCTCGCCCGCCAGGGCAAGGTTCCCGCCTCCGCCGGCACCGTCCCCACCCACGGCCTCCTGTTCGGCGGCCTGCTGCTCGGCGTGACAGTGATCCTGACCGCCCTGAGCTACTTCCCGGCCCTGGCCCTGGGCCCCCTCGCAGAAGGACTCCTCAAATGACCCGGTCTCACACGGCGTTAGCCACGGACACCGACGCCCAGACCTACGCCGACGGCAACCCCCTCGGCACCCCCGGCGAACACAAGCACCACACCAAGGCCCCGGCAAAACTCACGTTCGCGTCCGTCCTCGCCGCCCTGCCGCTCGCGGTGCGCAAACTCTCCCCGCGGCAGATGGTCCATTCCCCGGTCATGTTCACCGTACTGGCGGGGGCCGCCCTGTGCACCGCGATCTCGGTGTACCGGCCGTCGGTTTTCGGCATCGCGGTCACAGCCTGGCTATGGCTCACCGTCCTCTTTGGCACGTTGTCCGAATCCATCGCCGAGGGCCGGGGCAAAGCCCAGGCCGACAGCCTCCGCGCCAGCCGCAAAGGCGTCCAGGCCCGGCTCCGCCAGCCCGACGGCACCACCCGGGACGTCCCCGGCACGGAGTTGCGTCTCAATGACGTGGTGATCTGCGAGGCCGGGGACGTCATCCCCTCGGACGGCGAAATCATCGAAGGCCTGGCGAGCGTCGACGAATCGACCATCACCGGCGAATCAGCCCCGGTGATCCGCGAATCCGGAGGTGACCGGTCCTCCGTCACCGGCGGCACGAGGGTCCTCTCGGACCGGATCGTCATCCGCATCACCGCAGAGCCGGGCCAAACCTTCATCGACCGGATGATCAAGCTCGTCGAGGGCGCCATGCGGCAGAAGACCCCGAACGAAATCGCGCTCCACGTACTGCTGGTGTCCCTGACCATCGTGTTCCTGGCCGTCACCATGTCACTGGCACCGTTCGCCGCCCTCGCCGGCGCCACGCCGTCCCCGATCGTGCTGGTCGCACTGCTGGTCTGCCTGATCCCCACCACCATCGGGGCCCTGGTCCCGGCGATCGGCATCGCCGGCATGGACCGGCTGGTCCAGCACAACGTGCTGGCCACCTCCGGCCGCGCTGTGGAGACCGCCGGAGACATCACCACGCTCCTGTTGGACAAGACCGGAACCATCACCTACGGCAACCGCCGCGCCGTCAATTTCTTCCCCGCCAACCATGTGGACAGGATCCGGCTCATCGAAGCAGCCCGGGTCTGCAGCCTGGCCGACGAAACCCCCGAGGGCCGCTCCATCGTGGACCTCGCCGCGGACAAGGGCGTGACCGGAGCCGACCTGGCCACGCTCGAACGCAGCTCCGACGATTTCGCCGTGGTCCCCTTCAGCGCCACCACCCGCATGAGCGGGCTGGACCTTGACGGGCTGCAGATCCGCAAAGGCGCCGCCTCCACCGTGGGGGCCTTCGTTGCCGAATACGGCGGCCACACCCCGGCCGAGGTCGACCACCGGGTAACGGAAATCTCGGCGCAGGGCGGCACACCCCTGTTGGTCGCCCAGATCGACAAGAACGGCCGGGCGGACATTCTGGGGACCATCCACCTCGCCGACGTCGTCAAACCCGGCATGAACGCCCGCTTTGCCGAACTGCGGCAAATGGGCATCCGGACCGTGATGATCACTGGGGACAACCCCATCACCGCCAAGGCCATCGCCGCGGAGGCCGGGGTCGATGACTTCCTGGCCGAGGCAACCCCGGAAGACAAACTCGCGGTCATCAAAAAGGAGCAGGCCGCAGGCCGGCTGGTGGCCATGACCGGGGATGGCACCAACGACGCCCCTGCCCTGGCCGCGGCCGACGTCGGCGTCGCCATGAACTCAGGCACCCCCGCCGCCAAGGACGCCGCCAACATGGTGGACCTCGACTCCGACCCCACCAAGCTCATCAACATCGTCGGCATCGGGAAGCAGCTGCTCATCACCCGCGGCGCACTGACCACCTTTTCGGTCGCCAACGACGTCGCCAAGTACTTCGCGATCGTCCCGGCCCTCTTCACCGCCGCCTTCCCGGGGCTCGGACTGCTGAACATCATGGGCCTGGCCACCCCGTCCTCGGCCATCCTGTCTGCGGTGATCTTCAACGCCCTGATCATCGTCGCCCTGGTCCCGCTCGCGCTCCGCGGCGTCAAATACCGCGCCGTCTCCGCCAACCAGGCACTGGGGCGGAACCTGCTGATCTACGGGCTCGGCGGACTCATCGCTCCCTTCATCGGCATCAAAATCATCGACCTGATACTTTCCCTCATCCCCGGAATCGGCTAGGAACGCCCCTATGAACACTCTCACCGGCTACCTCCGGCAGGCAGGCACCGCCGTCCGGTTCCTGATCTTTGCCACACTGGTCCTCGGAGTGGCCTACCCCCTGGCCGTCTTCGGCGTCGGACAGCTGATCGCCCCGTACCAGGCCAACGGTTCCATCATCAAAGACGGCACCGGCGCCCCGGCCGCGTCCGCCCTAATCGCCCAGGCCGCGGCCGACGATTCCGGCGCCCAGGACCCGCGCTGGTTTCACGCCCGGCCCTCGGCCGTGAAGTGGGACCCGGCGTCGTCCTCGCCGTCCAACCTGGGCCCCAACGATCCGAAACTGCTCGAGGCCGTCACCGCGAACCGGGCCGCCGTCGCCGCCGCCGAAGGTATCAGCGAGGAACAGGTGCCCGCCGAGGCGGTGACGGCCAGCGGTTCAGGACTGGACCCGGACATCTCCCCGGCGTATGCGCGGCTGCAGGTTCCCCGCGTCGCCGCGGCCCAGCATCTGAGCGCCGACACCGTAATGTCCCTGGTCAACAAGCACACCAACAGCGGCCTGACGGCCTTCCTGGGCCAGCCGTCTGTCAACGTGACGGCCCTTAACGTTGACCTGGCCGCCGCGGCCCCGTCCAAGTGAAAGTCCAAGCGGGAGGATAGCACCTATGGCACGTGGAACGCTGCGGATCTTCCTGGGGGCCGCGCCCGGGGTCGGCAAGACCTACGAGATGCTCGAAGAGGCGCACCGGCTGGGCAAGCGCGGCGAGGACGTCGTGGTCGCGTTCGCCCTGGACCACGGACGGGCCGATACGAGAGCCCTGATGGAGGGGCTCGAAGTCATCCCGCCGCGGCGCTTGCCCTACCGGGGCACAGAGTTCGAGGAAATGGACCTCGACGCCGTCCTCGCCCGGGCGCCGGGTACCGCGGTCGTGGACGAATACGCCCACTCCAACATCCCCGGCAGCCGCCACACCAAACGCTGGGAGGACGTCGACGAACTCCTCAGCGCGGGGATAAATGTTCTCTCCACAGTCAACATCCAGCACCTGGCGTCCTTAGGAGACGTCGTCAGTGCCATCACCGACGTGCGCCAGGCAGAAACCGTGCCGGACGACGTCGTGCGCCGGGCCGACCAAATCGATCTGGTCGACATTTCCCCGGAGCTGCTCCGCCAGCGCCTCGGCGACGGCAAGATCTATGCAGCCGAGAAGATCGACGCAGCCCTGGCGAACTACTTTCGTCTCGGAAATCTCGCCGCACTGCGCGAACTCGCTTTGCTGTGGCTGGCAGACCGGGTGGACGAGGGCCTGGCCAGGTACCGGGCAGAACAGGGCATCGTAGCCAGCTGGCCCGCCCGGGAACGCATCGTTATCGGGCTGACCGGCGGCCCGGAAGGCGAAGTCCTCATCCGCCGCGGCGCCCGGATCCTCAACCGCGTCAACGGCGGGGACCTCCTGGCCGTCCATGTCCGGGCCGCCGACGGTATCGCCGAGGAGTCGCCACAGGCGCTGGAGGCCCAGCGCCGCCTGATCCTGGACCTGGGCGGCAGCTACCATGTGGTGACCGGGGAGGACCCCGCCGACGCGCTCCTGGACTTCGCCCGCAGCGTCAACGCCACACAGATCGTCGTCGGCATCTCCCGCCACAAAAGGCTCGCCAGCCTGCTGGGGAGCCTGCTCGGCGGAGGCGTGGGAACCCGGGTGGTCCGGGATTCGGGAGACATCGACGTCCACATGGTTTCCCACCCGCTCGGGGGCCGCGGCGCCGGCCCGCGGCAGCAACGGGACCTCGGGCGCATCCGGGTCGCGGCAGGCTTCATCATGGCCGCAATGCTCCCGGTGCTTCTGCAGATGCTGCTCTTACTTAACCCGGATCAGAACGTCGCCACCGCGGCGCTGGTCCAGCTCGCCGGGTCCGTTGCCGTCGCCCTCGTCGGCGGACTCTGGCCCGCCATCCTGGCCGCCCTCTGGAGCAGCCTGCTGGTCAACTACTTCTCCACACCCCCGGTGGGAACCCTGACCATCAGCGACCCACAGAATCTCCTCGCCCTCCTGGTCTTCGTCGGCGTCTCCGCGGCCGTCGCCGTTGTGGTCGACCTCTCCGCACGCCGGTCCAAAGAAGCCGCCCGGGCCCGCGCGGAAGCCGCCACCCTAGGGGACCTCACCCGCGGTGCCGCCCGCGCCGAGGACACCCTGAAAGGACTCCTGGAACAGGCCCGGGACGTATTCCAGGTCAGCGGAGCTGCCCTCTACACATCCACCGGACACACCGGGACAGGAGCCGATGGGAGCACCGGCTGGCGGCCCGTTGCAGCGGCCGGCGACATCCCGCCCGCCGCCCCGGAGGGTGCAGAAAACATCGAACAGATCGACCCCACGACCCGACTCGTGCTCTCCGGCCGGACGCTGCCGGCCAGCGACAGACGGCTGCTCGGAGCCTTCGGTGCCCACCTGGCCGCACAACTGGAACGCCAGCAACTGGCAGCCAGCCGCCGCGAAGTCGTGCGGCTGGCCGAAAGCAACACCATGCGCACCTCCATCCTCCGCGCGGTCTCCCACGACCTCCGCACACCCCTGGCCGGCATCAAACTCGCCGTCGGAGGCCTCAGGCAACCCGACATCCACTACACCCCCGAGGAGCAACAGGAACTGCTCGCCACCATCGACGAATGCTCCGACCGGCTGGACGCGCTGGTGGGCAACCTGCTGGACATGTCCCGGATCACCTCCGATTCCGTCAACCCGCTCATCCGGCCGGTGCGCTGGTACGAAGTGATCCCGGCCGCCCTCCACGGAACCCCCGCCGGCAGGGTGCGGGTGGAGCTCCCGGGAAACATGCCAGAAGTCGACGCCGACGCCGGAATGCTCGAACGCGTCATCGCGAACATTGTCGAAAACGCCGTCAAATACGCTCCCGACTCCGACATCGTCCTCGTCGGAGCAGCAGGCGGCCTCAGCCACGCAACCCTGCACGGCCGCCCCGCGGGAGAACTGCGCATCATCGACCACGGCCAGGGCGTCCCCGCCGAAAGCGTCCTCCGGATGTTCCAGCCATTCCAGCGCCTCGATGACGTCCCCCAAGCCACCGGAGTCGGCCTAGGCCTGGCCGTTGCCAAAGGCTTCACCGAAGCGATGGGAGGAACGCTGACCGCGGAAGAGACCCCAGCGGGCGGACTGACCATGGTGATCCGGCTGCCACTTTCCGTCGGTACCGCGTTCGACCGGGATGCCGCCCAGGCCCCGCTTCAGGCGCAGTCAGCCCTCCTGCAGCGACACCACACCCCGCCCGTGTCCAGAACGGAGGAGACGCCGTGAATGACGTGCTGGTGGTCGACGACGACCCACATCTCCTCAAAGCTCTCAAAATCACCCTGCACGCCCACGGATACACCGTCGTGACGGCCCCCGACGGCGAAACTGCCCTCCAGTCAGCAGCCAGACACCGCTTCGGCATCATAGTCCTGGACCTGGGCCTGCCCGACATGGACGGAACCACCGTGATCACCAGGCTGCGCCAATGGACCCGCGTCCCTATCCTGGTCCTCTCCGCCCGGCACGGGTCCGAGGACAAGGTCAAGGCCCTGGACGCCGGAGCCGACGACTACGTCACCAAACCCTTCGGACTGGACGAGCTCCTGGCCCGACTGCGGGCCGTCCAACGCCGGACCATCCAAGCCGACGAAGCGCCCGTGGTGACCACAGCCTCCTTCACCGTCGACCTGGCCCTGAGACGCGTCACCCGCAACGGGCAGGACGTGCGGCTGACCCCCACGGAATGGGGCATCCTGGAACTCCTGGTCCGGAACCCCGAAAAACTCATCACCCAGCAACAGCTCCTCACCGAAATCTGGGGTGCCGCCTATACCAAGGAAGCCAATTACCTGCGCGTCTACATGGCCCAGCTCCGCCGCAAGCTCGAACCAGAACCCGGCAACCCCCGCCACCTTATGACAGAGGCGGGCATCGGGTACAGGTTCCAGCCATGACCCGACGGCCACCACCACGCCGACGACCGGTTTGCTGGACTGAGGGCCAGCTGCCTCGCGGAGTGTGGTGTTCACCATCGCTTCTTCGCCCGACAGGAGGCTTGCTGATGAAGGTACTGGTCATGACGCTGGGGACGCGTGGTGATGTCCAGCCGTTCATAGCGCTGGCACGAGGGTTACTTGCTGCCGGGCACGAAGTGGTGCTCACGGCGCCGCAACGGTTTGCCGGGTTCGCCGCTGGTCACGGGGTGCCGTTCGCGGGCGTGGACGACGGCCCGATGCGGTTGATGGACGACCCGGCCATGACGGGTGCGGTGATCGAGGGCGGTGCTCGCGCCCGGCTGCAGCAGGTGCGGGCCATGCCGGCCATGTTCACCCAAGTGCTGGCCGACTGCTGGGCCGTCGCTTCAGAGGGCGCGGGTGCCGGTGCGGATGTCGTGGTGCATAACGGCCAGATCATCGCCGGTCAGCACGTGGCCGAGAAGCTGGGTATCCCGGCGGTGCTGGCTCTTCCGATACCGATGTACGTGCCGACCAAGGAGTTTCCCTGGCCGGGCGTGGGCATGCCGTCCTGGCTGCCTGCCGTCGCCAACCGGGCCACGTTCCTGGGGATGAAGGCCCCGGCGGCAATATTCGGCCGGGTCATCGACCGTTGGCGCGAAGACATCCTCGGTCTCCCGCGCCGCCGCGGACGGCACGACCCGCTGCGCCGACCGGACAACGGCCAGGCTCCGGTGCTGCACGCGTTCAGTCCCTCGGTGCTGCCCCCACCAGCGGATTGGCCGGACTCGGTGCACACCACGGGCTACTGGTTCCTTCCGCCCTCGGCCGAGGCGCTGCCGCCGCACGTCAAGGACTTCCTTCGTGCCGGCGACCCCCCGGTGTTTGTCGGATTTGGTTCAATGTCCGGTCGTGACCCCGCGCGCAGCACCGCCCTGGTCCTGGAAGCCGCGCGCCGCGCAGAGATGCGCCTGGTGATCGGCGCGGGATGGGGCGGACTGGACAGCAGCATACAAAGCGATGACGTTCTTGCTGTGGAGGATCTGGACTACCTGCGGTTGTTCCCGGCGATGGCTGCGGTGGTGCACCACGGGGGCGCAGGGACAGCCGGCACCGCATTCGCCTCCGGGCGCCCGCAAGTGGTGTGTCCGTTCGTCGCCGACCAGCCGTTCTGGGCTCGACTGGCACACAGCCGCGGTGTCGCTCCGGCACCACAGCCGCAACGCCACCTCACGGCCGGCGGCTTTGCCTCCGCCATCACCACCGCCGCGACAGATTCCGATATGGCACGTGCCGCCCAGGAGTTGGGCCGTCGTGTTCGCGCCGAGGAAGGAATATCCGCAGCGGTGACTGTGCTGGAGCGCGTCGCGGTGCCATAAGCGCAGGGGTTTTGCAGGTGGCCCCTTAGGCCAGCCCAGAAGAAGCGGGGAGGTTAGCCTTTTCATGAACAGGGTTGGATCCTCGTTGAACGGGAGACCACGATGCCCGCCCATAGTGCTCTCACACGGTCGTTGCTCGCCGGCGGCATCATCGCGGGAGCAATGTTGCCCATCGTTCTCGGAGTTGCCGGCGCCACCCGCAAGGGGTACAGCGTGTGGCGCAATGGCGTGAGTCAACTTGGGACCGGAGACGGGGCGTGGGTGTTCGCCGTCGCGTTCGTTCTCGGCGGAGTTCTTCTCGGTTTCTTCGCGCTCGGCCTTCACCGCGTGCTGGGATCTGGTCGTGGAGTGACATGGGGTCCCCTCGTGATCGCCGTGGCCGCTGTGGGCTTCATTATCGGCGGCCTGGTGCCCACGGATCCGGCGCTGGGTTACCCACCGGGGGAGCTGCCCGTCGCAACGCTTGCCGGGCGGATCCACCAGGGCGCCGGCATCCTCCTCTTCGGCGGCATGGCCGCAGCAGCATTCATCCTCGCAAGACGGCTCCGTTCTGATGCCCGGGGGCTGTCGAACTTCTCGCTCGTTGCCGGCACACTCATCATTGTTTTCGCGTTTGCGGCCGGGATCGCATTCCGCTTGGACGCACTGGAGATCTGGCGGCCTGCACCGGCCGGGATTCTTGAGCAACTATCGCTCCTCGTCGCCTGCGGCTGGCTGATGGCCATTGGAATCCACTACTCCCGCAACCAACCCGTCGGTGCGGGCACATAGACGGCCCACCGGGTTCTGGATTCCCCGTGAGGGTCGTCCTTCGGGCGCGTCTGCCGCTCTTGGCGGGCAGTGATGCGGTCTCCCGATGACACCGTGTTCCCTGACAGGCGGCGGAAGCCCCGGCGCGGGAGCCCGTCTTTCCGGGGGCGGTGAGGGTTAGCCGATGATGGGTCTTTCCTCCGGGAGTTGGTAGAGCCGGGGGTGGGAGGACAGGGCGAGGGCGGAGGCGACGGTGATGGTGCCGATGCGGCCGGTAAACATGAGGGCCATGAGTACCCATTGGGCGTTGGGCGGCAGGTCGTAGGTGATTCCGGTGCTCACGCCGACGGTCGCGAACGCGGAGATTGATTCGAAGAGAACTTTCTCGAGGCTGTAGTCGGTGAACATCAGGAGCCGCAGGGTGCCGCTGATCACGGCGGCGACCCCGAGGAGCGCCACGGAGAGGGCCTGGCGTTGGACGGAGGAGCTGACGGAGCGGTGGGCGATGGTGACATGGTCCCGGCCCCGGATCTCATTCCAGATCGCGAACCCCAGGACCAGGAACGTGGTGATCTTGATGCCGCCGGCCGTGCCCGCGCTGCCGCCGCCGATGAACATCAGGATATTGGTGACCATGAGGGTCTCAGGGGACGCAGTGGCGTAGTCAATGCTGTTGAACCCTGCCGTGCGCGGAAAGACGCTACCGGCCAGGGTCGCGAGGAGTTTCCCGCCCACGGACATGGGGCCGAGGGTTTGGTCCCGGTTCCATTCGAAGGCGCCGAAGAGCGCGCACCCGGCGGCGAGGAGCGCCAGGGTGCCGTAGACGGTCAGGCGCAGGTGGATGCTCCAGTCTTTCATCCTGACACCGCCTCTGAGCAGGGCGATGAGCACGGGGAATCCGAGCCCCCCGGCGATCACGGCCAGGCAGATCGGGATGATGATCCAGGGATCGTCGGCGAAGCTGATCAGGTTGTCGCTGTAAAGGGCGAAGCCGGCGTTGTTGAACGCTGAAACAGCGTGAAACGTCCCGTGCCAGAGGGCTGCGCCCGGATTGTCGTCGTAAGCGAACCAGAAGCGGACGGTCAGGACGGCGGCCGTGACGGCTTCGAAAAAAACCATGATCCGGGCGACCCGGAAAACGACGGAGCGGACGTCGCCGAAGTTCAGGGTGTGCGTTTCGGATTGGGCGACCAGCTGGCCGCGGAGCCCGATGCTTTTGCGCACGAGCAGCGCCAGCAATGTCGCCAGCGTCATGATGCCGAATCCTCCGACCTGGATGAGTCCGAGAATCACGGCATGTCCGAAAGGCGTCCAAAACGTTGGGGTGTCGACAGTGATCAGACCTGTGACGCACACCGCCGAGACGGCCGTGAACAGGGCCGGCAGTGTGGGATCTGCCTCGGCTGCCGTACGCGCGACGGGCAGCATCAGGAGTCCGGTGCCGAGAAGGATCACGGCGAGGAACGCCAGGGGGACCGAACGGACGGGATGCAGCAGCCCGCGCCCCAGGCTGTCGCCCCGGGCCCGGAGCCAGGACTGCATCCGTCCGCCGTTCAGGGGGGCGGTGTTGCGGATTTTCAGATCCTTTCGTCGGTCGCCGGTCCTCATCCAGACATCTCCTCGGCTTCGGCCTCGACGTTGCGGATCCCGCGCGGGCGTCCGGAGCTGACCCATGCCACGTACAGGATGGCAGCGATGATCAGGGCCGCGGCCAGGCTGATAATCGGCAGGCCCCTGGAGAGGTTGGCGATGAGGGTGAAGGCCACCACCGCGGCGCCGGCGAGATTCATGATGAGGTAGCCGCGGCGGCCGTCCCGGTGGGAGAAAAGGGCCATGGAAAGCAGGCCGGCCAGGAAGCTCAGGAAGACTGACACGGCGTAAAAGAGGACAAGTTCCTGGTCGTTGCCGCCGGCCGCGGCGGTGACGGCGCACGCCAGAGCGATGAACAGTGCCACCCCCCAGTAGGGGGTGTGGTGGGTATTCGTGCGTCCCAGCGCGGGAGGAAGGATGCCGACGGTATCGCCCTGCCTGTTGGTGTGGCGGGCGAGGGCCTTGAGCAGACCCGGTCCTGCCTGGAACGAGGAGCTGGCGGCCGAGAGAAGCAGCAGGGCGGTGACGAGCTGGAAGGCGGCAAATACCGGGCCGGGAGCAGCCAGCCGGGCCAGTTCAGCGATCTGGGTGCTGTCCTCGGGCGGGATGCCGACCTGCAGGTGCGCGGCTTCCAGGGCAGGCCCAGGGTGATTGCTCCGACGATCGCGAGGGTCAGCCACAGAGTGGCCCTCCCGAAGCGGCTCCGGCCGGCATCATCGAGCTGCCCCAGCTGCGCGATCGCCGAAGAGGGGGCTTCCACGCCCGTGGCCAGGGCCATGGCCACGGGGAAGGCCAGCACCACGGCGATGACCGGGGGGTGTCCGGGGTCGTCGGTGACCGCCCCCACCGGCTGCGGGGTGGCGCCCAGACCGTAAAGCAGAACGACGGCGGAGACGATGATGAATCCCACGGTCATCGCGGCAAAGACCAGCCGGCCCAGATGCCCGAACCACGTGGCGGCGCCGACGAGGATGACCAGTCCCAGCGCGAGCAGCAGCCGCCAGGGCGCCAGGGCGGGAAAGTATGCGATTGCCGCCGACGCCCCGGCCGAGACGCTGATGGCGATCGTGAGGACGAAATCGACCACCAGCGCACCGATCGGGATAAACGACCAACCGTCACCGAAAGCCTCCCCGACTGCTGCCGACGCTCCGCCGCCCTGCGGGTAACGCATGACCAGTTGCCGGTAATTGACGATCACCAGTGCGATGATCGCCACGACCAGAACCATCGTGGGCACCAGCAAGGCCAGATCGCCGTTCAGCGCCCGGAGAGCTGCTTCAATCGCGTAAGCGACCGAAGAAACGGGGTCGGCCATCACGGCAAAAGCGAATGCCAGCAGTAAGGCCGTCCGGGAACGGAGTGCTCCGGCGAGGCCGTGCCCGGGCGCGATCCTGTCAGGTGCCGGCATCGGATGGTCCTTTCCGCTCGTCGGCCGGCCCTGCGTATACCTGGCCGCGGCCCGGCCGGGCTGCCGAGAACATCACGGAGCCTAGCATTGGAGATCCGGTGCCCGGCGGGATACCGGGCAGTCTTGACGAAACCTTAATGCCGGCGGTCCCCGCACGCGCGGCAGGCCTTGACTGCTTCCGGCGCCGGGCACCTGTGCTGGCTGGAAGGCGTGTGCCGGTCTTCCAGCGAAGGAGCCGGTCAAGCACGGGATTCCATGAAGTCGGTGACGGCTGCTTGGGCTTCTTGGCGTGCCGGTCCGAGCCAGAACAGGTGGCTGGGCGCTGACAGTTCGACGAGCCTGGCCCCGGGGATGCTGTCCGAGTAGTCCTCTGCATGGGCGAAAGCTACACCGGCATCCTGGCGTGACGCGGTCACCAACGTCGGACAGGCGATCCGGGTTTGGACCAGCCGGCGGTATGCCGAGCGATCGGGCCGGGCCTGCTGAAGATCGTTGACGAACCCGGTTCCGGAGCGCATCGTAAGGAACAACTCCCGTGCCCGGCCCTTGTCCTCCACGGACCAGGTATGCCACCAGTTCTCCACCGGCGTCTTGGATAGTGCGCCGACCATCCGGCTTAGCCCTGCATCGGATCCGACCAGACTTGCCACCATCGCCCACGTGAAGCCCTGTAGGGCCGGAGAGAACGCCAGCGGGCCGAACAGTGATTCCAGTCGGCCGTCCGGATACGCCCGCGTCGAAGCGGCGCAGCTGTGCAGGACCAGTCGAGGCACCAACTCCGGCAGGGACCACGCGGCATGAAGAGCCTGCATACCGCCGAAGGAAACGCCAACCGCCCCTGCAGTCCGGCCGATGCCCAGTTCCTCGCAGCACTCAGCCACCGCGGGAACAAACTCGGCAGCATTCAGGCGTCCCACATCCGTGTCCCCGTAGCCTGGGCGTGAGAACGCCAGCACCCCGTGCCCTGCTGACGTGTAAAGGCTCCAGCCGCAATCAACGGCCGCAGAGCAATGACCTCCCGGGAAGAACAACACGGCCGGCTTGCCCCCGGGCCTGTACATGACCTCCACAGGACCCAGGCGTGTTTGGATCACTCGAGTCTCGCTCACTGTCCAAGCCTACGGTGGCTATGTCAGTCCATTGTGGCCTCGACGATGATCAGGACGGTGGAGCCCAGGGCCGCGCACTGGAGCCATTCCCATGCGTTCGAGGGCGTGAGTTTCAGCAGCCCTGCGGTGACTGGCCAGGTCACGACGGCCCCGTGCAGCAGGTGGCGATCAGATGAAGTAGCGCATCCAAAGGTAGAGCACGGCAATTGCGATGGTGACAGGCATGACGATGAGGCCGTACTTGGTGAAGGTCCAGAACGTAATCGGCTCGCCGTGGCGTTTGGCTATTCCGATGACGACGACGTTCGCACTGGCCCCGACTGCGGTCGCGTTGCCGCCCAGATCGGCGCCGAGTGCAAGGGCCCACCAGAGCGGCTGGGCTGCCGCGCCGCCTGCGCGGACGAGGTCGTCGGTGATCGGGGCGAGAGTGGCCACGTATGGGATGTTGTCGATGACGCCGGAGGCCACTGCCGAAACGACCGTCAGCCAGATGGCCGCGAGGCCGTAGTCAGTGCCGACGATGGCCGCCGCTGTCTGTCCGACCGCGGCTATGACGCCAAGGTTGACCAGCGATCCGACCATGATGAACAGCCCTGCGAAGAACACCAGGGTTTCCCATTCGACATCGCCAAAGACTTTCTGCGGCTCGAGGCGCGCAAGCATCACAAGCAGACCTGCACCGAGCATCGCCACGATCGCCGGCGCGAGCCCGGTCAGCGGGTGGGCGATGAATCCGAACAGCACCAGGCCAAGGACGACGAGGCATTTGACCAGCAACGCCTTTTCCGCGATTGCCTCCCGCTCTTTGAGTGCCATTATTCGTGCCGCACGCTCGGGCTGGTAGCGGAAAGCGGAACGGAACAGCAGCCGGCACAGGACGATGAAGACGAGCAGGAGAACGGCTATCAGCGGCGCAAGGTTCACGATGAAGTCGTTGAAGGTCAGCCCTCCGCGGCTGGCGATGATGATGTTTGGCGGGTCACCGATCAACGTCGCGGTCCCGCCAATATTGCTTGCCATCACTTCAGCGATCAGGAACGGGGCCGAAGGGACGGCGAGCCGTCCGCAGACGAGCAGAGTCACCGGCGCCACCAACAGTACTGTGGTGACGTTGTCGAGGAACGCGGACAGGACGGCCGTGATGACCACAAGCATCACCATGATCGCGTAAGGGCGCCCGCGCGCCTTCTTTGCCGCCCAGATGGCAAGGAATTCAAAGAGACCGGTTTGCCGGAGGATACCGACGATGATCATCATCCCCAAGAGCAGGAAGATGACGTTCCAGTCGATTCCGCTGTCCTCGGAAAAGAAGATGCCATGGTCATCCGTCGCACCGATCAGGATCATGGCCGCCGCACCGCCCAGGGAGGCCGTGACGCGAGGCACTTTCTCTGTTGCGATCAGCACGTAGGCTCCGACAAAGACCGCCAGTGCCAGAACGATCTGTACGCTCACGCCGAACCGCTCCCGTGACCCGTGCCGGACCAGTCCTGGAGGATCGCGCTCATGACCGCGGGGAGGGTCACGAACACGGGGGACTCACGTGGCGCCCCCTTCACACGCACAATCTGGGTACGGGCTCCAACCATTCGTGCCGCCACTTCGATCAGCGTGTCCCCAGGGTCGACGGCCAGGATCCTGCGCACGGCCACACGGTTATCGTCCATCAGCTCGGCAATGGTGCGCCGGTCAAGGCTCTCCCACAGCTCCGCGGCGCCCTTCTCATCAAAGACACCGGCAAGGGAGGGATCGTCCAGAACATAGTCCGGAACCATGAGCTGCAGGACGTCCACAGCCGAAAGGATTGCCACCGGGGTCCCGGCATCATTGGCAATGACCAGACCGACAAGGCCGCCCTCCGCGATGAGCCGCGCGGCCTCCACCGCAGTTGTCTCTCTACGGACAACGGGTAAAGCCTCCTGCAAGTCAGCGGCACGCATGGCACTCTCTCTGCTCGTATGGCCCCATCATCAGGCTACCCGGGCATGCGTCCGTGGGGGCGTGGTTTGGTGGGCTGACCGGGCGGGACGCCCCTATTACTGTCCGGTCCCGCCTTGCCCACACACAAAATCCCAGGCATGGTGCCCGCCCCGAAATTCTGCGGTCTGGACATACCGCTGGGAAAGAGTCAAAAATGAGCCGGCGGGTGTCAGCGGGACACCTGCGCTTCCGGGCCCATTCAGCCCGGCCGACCGATCGTTCGAGGCGGGGCATGAAGGCTGTGGTTGTCGGGGCGGGCATTGCGGGGCTCGTCGCGGCCCGCCAGCTCGGTTTGGCCGGCTGGGACGTTGAGCTCCTCGAGAAGTCTGCGGCTCCGCGCCCCGATGGCTACATGATGGACTTCTTCGGTCCGGGAGTGCAGGCGGCGGAGCGGATCGGCCTCTACCCGCGGCTCGCAGCGGTGGCCTACCACGTCGAGGCAGCCGAGTATGTCGATGCAACTGGACGCCCGACGTGCAGCCTCGATTACGACCAGTTCGCCCGGCTTGCCGGCGGGAATGTCCTGAGCCTGCTGCGCCCCGACATGGAGCGAGCAGCCCTCGCCGCGCTCGACGACGTGGCCCCCGGCCGGGTGCGGGTCCGTTACGGGGCGCCGGTTTCCCGGGTATGGAATGATGACTTCGGCGTGCGGGTCGCCGTCGACGGCCCGCCGAACGTGACGATCGCCGCGGACGTCCTCGTCGGCGCCGATGGCATCCACTCCGGGGTGCGGGCCCGGGTCTTCGGCCCCGACGAGGCGTACCTGCGCGCCCTGGGCATGCGTGCTGCAGCATTCATCGTGACCGAGCCGCTCCTGAATGCCCGCTTCCGAAACCGGTTCATCCTCACCGACAGCATCGACCGGATGGCCGGGCTCTACAGCCTCCGCACGGACGAGGTGGCCGCCTTCATGGTCTACCGGGACGCCACAGGCGCGACAGGCCACCAGCCGTCCGGGAGCCCGCGGGAGCGGCTGCGCCGCGAGTTCGCAGGGCTCGGCCACGCCGTGGACCGGCTGCTGGAACTGTGCCCCGAGCACCCGTACGACGATGTCGTCGCTCAGATTGTCATGCCGGGCTGGCAGAAGGGGCGGACCGTTCTCGTGGGGGACGCCTGCGGGGCCGTATCGCTCCTCGCCGGTCAGGGCGGCTCACTCGCCATCGCCGGCGCCGCGCTGCTCGGGGATGTCCTCGCACCCGTGGCCACACCTGCGGGGATCAGCCCGGCGCTCGCCGAATTCGAGCGACGCTGGAGACCCGTGGTCGAGGAGGCCCAGGCCGCCGGCAGGCGCGCCGCGTCATCGTTCCTCCCCGCAAACCGGGCCCAGCGCCTCCTGCGCCGGTGGATCATACGGGCCAGCCACCTGCCGGGAATCGACCGGCTGATCGCCCGCCGGATCGTGGGCAGGATCGCAAAGTAAGCCGGACACACACGTAGCGGCGGAGAATCGACGGAAAACGGACTGCTGAATATCCGGCGGCAGCCTGCCGCGCAGGAACTTGAAGAGAGCCTGCGTCTGCGCTGGCCGCTGACCGAGATTCAGGGAACACCGCTGGACCGGCGCTGGGTGTCACCCGAAAGGCGCCTTATGAACTAGGTGATCTCGGTGGCAGTGATTGACTCCCGGGCCGCGTTCCGCGCGGCAGAAGTGGTCATCGACTACGTGCGGAGGCCCGGCGCAAGCCTGCGGGTCCTGACCGTCAGGGTGCCCGGGGCTCCGCCACCTGAGGCGTATATTGCCGACAAACTACTGCGGCGTGCGGGGAGGGCGGCTGTCGAATTGTCTGGCGACGAGGACGTCGGTTGAGGAATGGGCAAGGATGGACAGCACAATGACCAGCGCCACGAGGTGAAAAACCTCATCGGAGCGTTCCACGCCTGATTCAAGGACGAGAAGCCCGTAGACGACAGAGGCGAACCCTTTCGGACCGAACCACATGGCAGCGAGCTGTTCCTTGGCTGGCAGCCGTGTGCCGAGGAAGGAAACCAGCAGGGCCACCGGGCGGGCCACGACGATGGCCAGGACGGCGAAGACCCACCCCGTCCAGGCGATCTCTCCGAAGAGGAATGTTGGTGTGATCAGCGCACCAAACACCAGGATGGCGGCCAGCTTCAACAGTTCGGACACCAGTTCCCCGAACTGTTCGAATTCATCCCGGAAGCCCGGGCCTGCGGTGGCGACCGTGATGCCGGCCGCGAATGCTGCGAGGAAGAGGTTGGCCGCGGTCACCAGGCAGGTGGCAAGTACGAGCAGGCCGATGGAGACGGCCACCAGCGGTTGCACGCCCTTCGTGGCCATCAAAAAGGGAAGCCGCTCCAGCCAAATGACGATCAGCGGGACCAGGACACCGATGAGCAGGCCCAGGGCGATTTCTTCGGCCAGAACCCCGATCCCGACGTCCGTTCCGCCACCCAGGGCCAGGAGCACGAGAACCACGGGAAGGGCCAGCCCGTCATTGAGCCCTGACTCGACGTTGAGGAGGTGGCGTAACCGCCCCGGAACTTCCTTACGCCCCACAATGGCGGCCGCGAACACCGGATCGGTCGGTGCCAGCACCGCACCGAGCAAGAAGCACTGCAGCCAGGGGAGCCCTGCAACGTAGTAGGCCAGCAGTGCGGTGACAAGAAGTGTCAGCGGCAGCCCGAGCAGCAGCGCCCGGCCCGGCAGACGCCAGGCGCTTCGAAGGTCGGATAACCCCACTTTCATGCCGTCCGTATACAGGACCGAGAACAGAGCCAGCTGGGCCAGGACCCCGACGACAGGATCGCCGGGCGTTACGGGAATGACGCCGAGGACGCCCTGGCCCAGGACAAGGCCGCCGAGAAGAAACAGCACCGCGGTGGACAGCACCGTCCGGCTGGCGCGTTCGGAGATGAGGACACCCAACAACAGCAGCACTGCAATAGCCAGCGTGAGCATCGGTATCATCCGCGTTCCCCCATCCGCTTGCGTGCGTCAGGATCCGGGAGCGGAACTGCCCTGCCGCCAGGGATCAGCTGCTGCTCCCGGGGCGGACAACCAGGACGGGACATCGGGCATGGTGGGCGACCTGGCTGGAGGTCGATCCGAGCAGCAGCCCGGCGAATCCTCCGTGCCCCCGGGATCCCACGACGAGCAGGTCCGCGTCTTTGGCGGCATCCAGCAAGGCAGCGGCCGGGGACTCCCGAACGAGCACTCCCGTGATGTCCACGCCCTCAGCATCAACGGCTTTCAGCGCATCGGCCTGGACACGTTCAGCGGCGTGAAAGGAGTCGTTACTGCCACTGTCTTCTAACGTTGATGGCACCGGAGGATAATGCCAGGCGGTGA
Source organism: Arthrobacter sp. I3 (assembly GCF_000520575.1). Classification (NCBI taxonomy): domain Bacteria; kingdom Bacillati; phylum Actinomycetota; class Actinomycetes; order Micrococcales; family Micrococcaceae; genus Arthrobacter; species Arthrobacter sp. I3. The sequence continues at coordinate 35,738 of NZ_AZSB01000446.1, read as the reverse complement.
TCAGGCGGACCGTTCCGTGGCGCAGGCGTGCCTCGTCCACGGCCCAGTGAAGGGCGGCCAGTGACTGTTCGGAACCGTCGACACCGACCACAATCAGAAATGTACCGGTAGCGTCCATTCGTCTGTCCTCTCACATCCGCTGACCCACGGCCTTGGCCAGTGCCAGTCTGTGCCCGTCGTCGTGAGCGGTCAAGGCACTCTTCAACCTTCGGCCCTTCGGCTACCTGCCTGGCGCCAAGATGGTGTGTAGCTAACGCTGACAGGCGTGCTGCATATATGTGGCATGAGTAATCGGTTATATCGAACTCCTAAAGGGCCTCATGGTCCTCGGTGGGCGAAGGGAATCATCGTGGTGAGCAGCCTTCTTACGCTTAGATCATGGAAATGCAGCGCCGGTTTTACTGTGGTCCTTTCCGGAGGAGAAGCACCGCCAGGTCGCGGACTACGGCTTCGATGGAAGCCCTACGGCTTGCATGCTTCGCGCCGGCGGGCTTTTCGTGGCGTGCTGGTACCGGTGTCTGTTCGCCGGTTGGCCGAGGAATCCGGCCTACATCGGTATGGATGGGGTAGTAAAAGATGAGGTCGGTGCTCCGTCGACGGATGGGGATCTCGGGTGGCAGCGTGGGCTCCAAATGTTCTGAGCCGTAGTGGCAGTGTTGGACCGCACACGGGTACATCACGCCCAAGAGGGCCACGCTGTATTCCTGGGCACGATAGTGCTGCGCCGGCCAGTGGGTCGTGGAGACGTAGCTTGCGCCACTGAGCAATGCTCCCTTCCTGGCAAAGGCCCTCATTGTGTTCCTTTCTGACATCACGATTGTTCAGCTGTCCCTGACCGTGGGTTGACGTGGCGAGTGGAGCGAACAGGCTTGGGGAAATCTCTTCGGCTGCCTTGGAGTTCCAATGCCGGCGGGCTCGTCCTCATTTTTCACCCGTCTGGCCCCGTCACCTCGCAGCTCCGGCGTCCGTGCCCAAGACGGCGCTGCTGGCGGCATGGTTCCTCATACGGTCCGCCAGCACTTTGCTCTGGAACGTCAGAGTTCTTTGAGAACCGTTGCCAGGCGCGCGTGCCCTACCTCAATCCTTTCTGGGGTTTGCTATGCGCAGCGAAGTGCATTGCCGAAACTTCCGGAAACCGAGCAGGCGCGACCCGGGATGAAGGCTACGCCTTGGCAACTGCAACCTCGAACAGTTTGAAGTGTCAATCGCGTTGTTGAAGGTGACCCATCGGAAGAAGCCGCCCTCTGGATTTGTCCACGTGGCTAGTGCGGTCGGCCCAGGGAATGTTAAAGGCGGAGACTGAAGGCGTTGACATGTCATGCTCTTTTCTTGTTGCGGCTATTGAGCTGTGTATCCGCCGTCTATGGGCAACGAGGTGCCGGTGATGTAAGAGGCTTCGTCCGAGGCCAGAAATGCCACGGCTCCGGCCACGTCGCTTGGACGTGCAAGCCGTTTAAGGGGGATTTGGTCAACAACCCTTGCTTCGGCCGCTGCTGGATCTGCATGCGTTTCCAGCCACTCGTCGTACAGCGGTGTCTTTGTCATGCCTGGGGCAACGGCGTTTACTCGGATGTTGTAGGGGGCTAGGTCCACGGCTGCAGCCTTCGTCAGCGCCAGCATTGCTCCCTTGCTGGCGCTGTAAATCCCCATGGTGGGCACTCCGATTGAGGCCAAACGCGAAGTGATGTTGATGATCGATCCGCCAGTGTCCTGCATGGTTCGGGCGGCCGCCTGCAGAAGGCGGATGGTAGCGAAAGTGTTGACTTCGAAGACTTCTCGGATCTCCTTGTCGGGAACTAACATAAGGTCTCCCGTGTGATCGACCGCGGCGTTGTTGACCAGCACGTCGAGTCGACCAAAGCGTGAAACTGCTGCGGAGGTGAGGGCATTGCCTGATTCTTCGTCTTTGATGTCCATGGAATAGAAGTGCAGATGGGAACCGAGTGCCACTTCAAGTCGTTGCCCTCGCTCGATTGACCGCCCGGTTGCCAGCACCTGGGCACCTTCGGCTACCAGTCTGCGGGCGATTGTTTGCCCGATACCGGAAGTAGCGCCTGTGACCAACGCGACTTTGCCCGCTAGACGGGCATTGGAAGTTGATTGCGATAGCACTTTGAATCCTCTCGTAGGCACATTTCGTGCGTGCCAGATGTCTTCGCCTCCGCTTTCCAAGCATTCCCTATCGTTTGGTGCTCTACCGGAGTACAGGTTTTGATTCCTTAGATGCGATGGCCGCAGTTGACTGCTACGAGTAAGCGAGCACTGTCGACTGTGTTTGGAGTGGGCAGGCTGGTCCCTACTCACCGTCAGGAAGAGGCCGTGTTTGTACCGCTGCGGGCAATTTCCAGTGCCTGGTCGGTCAGTGTCAGGTGTTCGGGAGGAACGGCCGCCACGCCGAAGTTGTCTGCGTTGCGCCCGTCCTCGGGGACAAAGACGCGTACCACTTTGGTTTCGTCTACCTGCTGCCAAGGTTTCGCTGGAACCAGAGGCCACGTCCGGTGAGAATGACCACTCCTTTGTTGGCGGCGCGGGCGAGGACGTTGTTGTTGAATACGCGCAGCACCTCCACGTCTTCCTCCTCTCGTCATTGACCGGGATTGAAACTGGGGAGCTTTTGTCCAGATACGGCGACTTCCTGCGCCCTTACACGGTGCCGATAAGGGCCCATATGTCGGGGAAAGGGGGAGGACGGCTAGGAGTGTCAGGTTGCGTCCGAGCCTTTGTGGTTCGTTGTCAGGAGCAGGAATCGAACCCTGAAGTACAGGGGCAGGCAACGAGCAGAGTGGCAAACCTGGTTTGCAGCAGTCGGTTTGGCTCTGTGATGGGCAGCGGAAGGCCGGCAATTGGGTGTACAGCCACCGGGCGGCGGTCTGCTTCGGATTACCTGTGGAGGCGATTTTTATCCTTTGACCTTTATTTAGTGGGGATTCCTGAGGACCTGCGCTCCGAGGGGTCGCCTCAATCAGCTGGTGTATTCCAGGATGCTGACCATTTGCTTGAAGCCTTCAGCGTGTGCCCGGCTGAGTTCGAGTGCAACCGGCTGTGGGCAAGAGGAGAACTTCGCTATGACAGTGTCGCTGACGGGGTCAATCCAAATGAATTGGCCGTGGATGCCTGCGGCGTAGACCGTGCCTCGGCTATCTCCGGGGACCCACCACTGGTTTCGGTAGGAGCCGTTGGGGTGGACTTTCTGGTAGCCGGTTCCTCTGGCCAGTTGCGGGTCTCCGCCGCGCATCGTGTCGTTGATCCACCATGATGGGACGACCGTTTGCCCGTTGGCTTTCCCGTCGTCCAGCATGAGCTGTCCGATCTTGGCCAAGTCTCGTGCGGTACAGGCGATTCCTCCGTTCGCAAATGCGAAACCACCGGAATCAGTCGTAATGAGTGCATCATCCTGGGTCCCAAGCTGGGACCACAGTTCGTCGGAGACGACTTCGGCGTATCGCTTTCCGGTGACGTTCTCGATTATCCACGCCAGCACATCCGTACCAGCCGAGCAGTACTGGAATGATCGGCCGTGTTCTCCGGCAGCTTGGAGGAGCGTGAGGAATTCGTAAGTGTCCCTTGGGTCTGTTTCGAGCTTTGGGCGCCAGCCGGCGATCCTATCCTGCTGCTGGACTTCAGCGGCCGCATCCAGGTAGTTCTCGCTGTACCGGACTGCGGCGGTCATGTCGAGCACTTGGCGGACCGTCGCGTTACCGTATGCGCTGCCCTTCAGCGGCGGGACGTAGTGGCGGACACTCTGTTGGGTGTCTATGAGTCCGCGTCCGGCCAATATACCGACAATGAGCGCGCAGACGGATTTAGAAACAGACATCAGGACGTGCCGGTCGTGCGGCTGGAAGCCGCCAAAATAGCGTTCCATGACCAGGTTCCCGTGCTGAAGTACGACAATGGCATCTGTGTGCGTAGATTCCAGGAACTGCTCAACGCTGTGCCACCTCTCCGCGTGTTCCGGTGTGGCTGACTCACTTCCAGTAGAGGGCTCGGATGCTCTGCCTCGACGGATCGTTGCCGTAGTGATGAGCTCACTGATGTGAGCGAAGCCCCAGCGATTGAATGGGCTTTCCTGCCAGTTTTCCAGGGTGACGTGCTCATTGAAGTCCTGGCCGGCATAACGGTCAACCTTGCCGGGGCTGGTCAGAAGGGAACCATTTGCTGTTGTCTCTAGCATGTTTAGTCGCTGCCTTGCGTGGTAAGGGTGGGGAGGGCGTGGGAGTCTGCCAATTCGGGCCGGCCGCGCCCGGGGGCTGCCTCGAGGAGTCTGCGGGTGTAGTCGTGCTGTGGATCGGTGAAGATCCGTTCGGCTGGTCCACTTTCTACGATCTTTCCGGTCTTCATGACAGCCACCTCATCGCTGAGATAGCGGACGACGTCCAGGTCGTGGGAGATGAGCAGATATGTCAGCCCTTTTTGTTGCTGCAGGTCCTGGAGCAGGTTCAGAATCTGGGCCTGGACGGAAACATCAAGGGCGCTGGTGGGTTCGTCCAGGATCAGGAGACGGGGCGAGGTGGCCAGGGCGCGTGCTATGCCGACGCGTTGGCACTGTCCTCCGGAGAGCTGGTGCGGGAGCCGATGGGCGTGCCCGGCTCCCAGCCCGACCTCGTCCAGCAGATTGTTTATTCTTGCTTGGAGGGCCTGCCCTTTCAGGGCAGTGTGGGCCCGAAGTGGCTCTGCCACTGAAGCGCCGATAGTCATACGTGGATTCAATGATGCCACTGGATTCTGAAGTACTATTCCCATCCGGGAACGGATGATCCGCAGTGCCTTGGGTCCGAGTTTGCCGAGGTCATGTCCTTCAAATATGGCTCGCCCGGATGTTGGGCGCATCAGCTGCATGGCGCAGCGGGCGAGGGTACTTTTGCCGGAGCCGGATTCTCCGACAAGCCCGTAGACCGTACCTTCCTTGATGCTAAGGGAGACGTCGTCGACTGCGGTGAAGACTCGTCTGTGGTGCGGGAACGTTTTGACGATCTTTTCGAGGGTGAGAACGTTGGTCATAGTTCGCCTTCCTGGAGGCAGGCGACTGCCTGGTGTGGCCCGGTCTCGGTGAGCAGCGGGTCGGTGAGCGAGCAGTCGGTGACTGCATGTGAGCAACGGTTTCTGAAGGCGCACCCGGTGAGGGATAGGAGATTTCCCGGCACTGTTCCAGAAATAGCGTTCAGTCGCTGGCCGTCTGTTCGCCCTGCTGGGAGGGCGTCGAGGAGGCCGCGGGTATATGGGTGGCGTGGATTGTTCATGACCGCTTCCACAGGTCCGGTTTCGATCACCCTGCCTGCGTAAAGGACCGCCACGCGGTCACAGACGTCGCGGATGATGCCAAGGTTGTGGCTGATGAGCAGCACACCGAACCCAAACTTGTGTCGGAGTTCGTCAATGAGGACCAAAATTTGCCGGGCAACAGTAACGTCAAGAGCCGTTGTGGGCTCATCCAGGATCAAAAGCCGGGGCTGGCGTAGCAGAGCCATGGCAATCATGGCCCGCTGCAGCATCCCGCCGGACAGTTGGTGCGGATAGCTGCGGTAGACCCGTTCAGGGTCCGGAAGGCCGACCAGGCTTAGATGACGTATGATTTCAGCTTTGCCTTCGGCCCTCGAGATCTGCCGGTGCCGGGCCAGGACATCGCTGAGTTGGCGGCCAAGCGTGAAGACGGGGTTGAAGGCGGTTCCAGGGTTCTGGAATACGATGGCCACCGAGCCACCTGGTTCTGACGAGTCCTGTAAGGGATCGTTGCCGATGGTCACTTGCCCCGTGCGCCGTGCACCGCGTGGAAGGATCCCCAAGGCTGCGAGTCCTGTCAGGGACTTGCCGCACCCCGTTTCCCCCACCAGGCCGAGGATTTCACCAGCGGAAACATCGAGGTCGATCCCGCGGACGGGGCGGTTGGTAAGCTTTCCCCGGTCGGTGAATTCGACGTTGAGGTCGCGGATGCTAAGAACATGTGTCATCGCTTTACCTGCCTGGGGTCAAGGAGGTCGCGCAGCGAATCTCCGAGGAGGTTGAATCCCAGGACGGCCAGAAAGATGGCCAGCCCCGGAAAGGTGGCTATCCACCAGGAACTGAATATGAGCCCGCGCCCTTCGGCGACCATCAGGCCCCAGTCGGGCAGGGGCGGCTGAGTTCCAAGACCGATAAATGCCAGGGACCCGGCGGCCAGGATCACAGTGCCGATGTCGACGGTAGCTTGGACGAGGATGGGCGTCATGCAGTTGCGAAGTACATGGCGGCTGATGATGAGCAGCTGCGGAATGCCCATGGCGCGGGCTGCTTCGACATAGGAGCGTTCCCGAAGGGATTTTGCTTCCGCTCGTACAAGGCGCGCATACCAAGGCCACCAGCTGATGGCCAAGGCGATGCCGGCGTTGGTCAGGCTGGGCCCAAGGATCGCAACGGTCACCATGGCCAGGAGCAGAGGCGGGAAGGCCTGGAAGATCTCGGTCACACGCATCAAGGCTTCGTCGAGCCAGCCACCGCGATATCCGGCGACAGCGCCGAGGGGAATGCCGATGAGGGCCGCAGCCGCGACAACGACGGCAGAGATGGTCAGCGCCGGGTTCGCGCCCATGATGATGCGGCTGAGAACGTCACGACCGAGCTGATCGGTGCCGAGCCAGTTCAAGACGTTGGGAGCGAGGTTTCGGGCAGAGGCATTGGTCGCCCCCATGCCCTGATCAGGGAAAGGTGCCAGCCATTGCCCAAAAACAGCAAGGATTACAACAAGGACTATGATCATCGCGCCAACAGCGGCCAAACGGTCACGGCCCAGGGTCTGTTTAAGTAATTTGATCGGTTTAAGGGTGGCCTGTTCTCCGGCCGGCCCGGAACCGGTCGGGGCGGAGATTTGGGTCGTGGGGCTCATGACATGCTCACTCTGGGGTCGATTCGGGATTGCAGGATGTCCACCAGAAGGTTGGCCAGCAGGTATGCTGTGGCGCCCATGAGCGTAATTGCAATGATGGCTGGGTAGTCCACTGCAAGCATGGAAGATGTAGCGAACCGCCCAATTCCTGGCCAGTTGAAGACAGCTTCGACGAAGAATGTTCCGGTCAGGGCGTAGGCGGCAGCCATTCCGGCAATAGACAGGACTGGTGGCAGAGCATTTTTCAGGGCCAGGCGCCAACGGATGGCGGTCTCCCTCAGACCGTAGGCCCTGGCGGTGAAGATGTAATCCTGGTTCATGACATCGAGCATGGCGGCCCTGGTCATTCGTGCAACGAGTCCGAGAGGATATGCGGCCAAGGTGAGGGCCGGCAGTATCACGTGCTGCAAACCATCGGTGAAGGCCACGCCGTTGCCGGTGATCATGCTGTCTAACAGGGGAAGCCCGGTCACGTGAGAGATGGGGTTGGAGTATTTGATGGAGTTGCTGAATTGCCCAGTGGCCGGAAGTATGCCCAGCCCCCCAACGAACAACAGTTGAAGGAGCAGTCCGAGCCAGAAGGCGGGCACGGAAATCCCTCCGATGGAGAGGAAACGCATTGCTCCGTCGATGAATCCGCCAGGACGGCGGGAGGCAACCACGCCCAAGATGACCCCTGCCGAAACAGCGAGAACCATGGCAAACCCGATGAGTTCCAATGTGGCTGGGAGGCGGGTGAACAGCTCATCCAACACGGGGCGTTTTGTGGCAAGAGACTGGCCCCAGTCCCCGGTGATCAGCTTTGCGACGTAGTCGAAGTACTGTTCGAGGATCGGACGGTTAAAGCCGAGGTGCTCCCGGACCCTGTCCAGCTCGGCTGGGGGCGCCTTCGGGCCGGCGTAGATGACGGCCGGGTCGCTGGGAACGATGCGGGCAAGGATGAAGACGATCGCGGTAAGCACGGCGAGAACCAGCACCGAGGTGATGAGCCGCCGGGCGACGAAACGCAACATGGTTCTCCTTTTCTTGATTGTTGTGGCGGGATGGGCGGGCAGGGCAAGGGCCCGGGCTTTGTTGGTGCAGCCCGGGCCCTGCCTGCGTCGTATCGTTTAGGCGGCGCGTTTGATGGGGGCGAAGAAGGCCGTGAACGGGTAATTTTCGTTGTAGGCGGGAACTTCCAACCCGGCCGGAACGACTGAGACTGTGCGGGCATCGTAGAGGAATGCGGCAGGTGCTTCCCTATAGAGGAGGTCCATGGCTTCCTTATAAAGGCCCTGGGCTGCGTCCATGTCCGTTCCCGTCAAGGTTGCCGCCTTGTCAACCAATTTGTCGTACTCCGGGGACTTCCAATAGCTCAGGTTGAAGGATGGCTTTTCGCTGGAATGGAACAGCGTCGTGAGATTGTCGCTGCCGGCGTCGCTGTAAGTCGGCCAGTAGTTAAGTACAAAGATGTCCTGGGCGCTCTGAGGATCAGCCTTTGCGCTGTCCCATTGCTGGTTGAAAAGTTCGGCTTTCACGTCCAGCTTCACACCGATTTTAGCGAAGGCGTCCTTGATCAGCGGCACGAACCGCGCTTCCGCGGGATTCTCGGAGGCGTAGGTGAGTTTGAGGTTCATGCCGTCGGCATGACCAGCTGAGGCCAATAGTTGCTTGGCCTTTTCCAAGTCCTGGGAGTACTGCGGGACGTCCTGGCTGTAGGGGAAGATGCCGCTGGGAGCAGGGCCGTGGGACTGCGTGCCGTAGCCCTGCCCTCCGATGTCAATGATCTCTTTGTACGGAATCGCGTAGCTGAGCGCGCGGCGGACCTCCGGGTCGTTGAGTGGTGCGCGGCTCGTGTTAAACATGGCCAGGAAGTTGAACGGTGAGTTGAAGTCTTTCACCGTGAACTTCGGATCGCTGGCCAGGGTCTTGACGTTTTCCAAGGGAATGTTGGTCGCGTAGTCCACCTCACCTGCGGTCAGCATCTGCTGGGCCGTGACTGCATCCGGGGTGATAGAGATGTCGACAAAGTCGACGTGCGATGCAGCCTTTTTGTTCCAGTAGCCGTCGTACTTCTTCAGCACGACCTTAGAGCCGGGCTTGTAGGAGTCGATGGTGTAGGGGCCGGAGCCCGCGTCGATTCCGGCCTCGAAGTACTTGTCATTCTTGGCGGATGCGGCCAGGGCCTTCGGGGCAACGATCCAGGCGCCGTAGGTCGAGGAGGCGACGAGGTCCATCGGCGCAGCGTACTTCAGCTGCAGCGTGACAGTGGAGTCGTCCGGGGCGGTAACGCTCTCCACCGGTGCCCAGATGAAGGATGCGGCTGCATGGTCCCTGGCAGCGTCGATGCTGGCTTTGACCGCCGCGGCATTGATGGGCTCGCCGTCGTGGAAGGTGGCTCCGGAGCGGATCTTGAATGTCCAGGATTTTCCGTCGGCACTGGCGCTCCAGGACTCGGCTATTGCCGGGGAATACGCTTCTGCGGAACCTGCCGGGTTCTTCCAAAGCAGGGGTTCGTATATGTTGCCCATGTAGAGGGCTTCGGTGGAAAACGAACGAACCGGATCCCACGTAGTGATGGCTGCAGATGCGGCCACAGAGAAAACGTCGGGGCCGGAAGAAGCTTTGGGTGCGGCAGGACTGCATCCCGCCGCGCTAAGGGCAACGACGGCGGCTGTGGCCGTGACAAGCACCGTCCGAGCCGGGTGTGGAAATGAGAGTGCCAACAGAGACTCCTTGAAGAAGGGTGGGAAGTGTGACGAGTCTAACTAGGTGCACCTATGCCTGGGAAATGCCTATCATGAGTAAAACTCATACCTTGGAGGCATAGTGGACTTGAGGCACTTGACGTATTTCCTGAGCATCGTTGATGAAGGATCAATCAATGCCGCTTCACGCTGTTTGCGGGTGGCCCAACCCTCTTTATCCCGGCAGCTTCGCTCCTTGGAGCAGGACCTCGGGCTCACCCTCTTCGATAGGTCAGGAGCAAAATTGTCGCTGACCGCGGCGGGCACTGCGTTTCTGCCCATCGCCAAGGACCTGGTCACCCGCGCCGCCCAGGCCAAATCATCCGCGCGGGCGATGGCCGGAGGTTCGGTGCAACGGCTTACGGTAGCGGCAGCCTCTGCCACCGTCGCCGACATCATCGCCCCTTTCATTGTCTCGCAGGGGCCCGATGGAGTCCTGACCAATGTTGTCGAGGCGACCCCTGAGTTTGTCTACTCGGCGTTGCAGGACGGTAAGGCTGACTTCGCTCTGGGAACAAAGCCCCCACCATCCGAGCTCAAATCGGTTGTAGTTGGCAGGGCGTTCCTTTGGGCCCAGTGCAACGCCAAACACCCTCTTGCCGGGAGGGAGAAAATCAGCCTCCAGGAACTCGTCCAATGGCCTCTCATAACCATGACCGCTGATTTTGGTGTCCGCACAATGTTCGATGATGCTGTTAGCACTGAGCGCCTCACCTACACGACCGGATTTGAAGTACGCTCGGCCGTGGTCGGCCAAGCCTTGGCAGCCGCCGGCAAAGGCATCTGCGTGCTCTCGGATGATCCGAATTTCGGGGTGCACGCCATGCCCATCACTCATCGGGGAAAGGACCTCGTGTTCACTCTTTTCGGTGTCTGGAATCCGCTGCATTTCGCCGCGCCTGCGATAAGGGAGTGCCTGCAGAACCTTTCACGTTTCACCTCGGAGCTGTACCCCGCCGCTCGAATATAGAGGGGATGCAATCCTCAACTCTCGGCCCTGGTGGTTGAGCGGCCTCTCGAACTCTGAGTGCTAAAAGCTCACGAGATTCGCGGGGCGTGGCTCCGGGGGCAGTGGCCATCGACAGGAGCTCTCGAAGCTACTTCCACTGCCTATAAAACGCCGATACTGGACCTTTCGTGAACCTGGGGGAGTGATCGAACCAGGCACTCTTCGCCCACGCAGGAGGATGGGTGCGAGAGCCTGGCTAGTCTTCCTTGACTTCTTTCAGGACCGCACGCGCAGCTGCCGCGTCGTGAAGCTCGTAAGGTACTTCTCCTGTTCTTCGATCCTGCGGCGGTAGAAGTCGTGGGCGGCCTGTTTTGTGATCCCCAGCGATTCGCGGATCTGGGCCCACTTCGGTCCGGATACCGCGACATCCTTTGGGGTCAACGACCCCGAGGACTGCATCGCCGGAGCATACCGACGCACCGGGGTGCGCGCCCGATGAGTCGCGCCCGTCAACATGCTTGTGTCCGCTGTTGCTCGGGGAGTCAGCTGAGCTGCAAGTTGTTGCCGGTCTTGGCTTTTACCATGTTCGTCGCGTAGCTGATCAGGAATTCGTACTCGTCTTCCGGCGTCAGGTCGCCGAGGAGTACATCCATTACGAGGCCGTCCTCGAGGGCTACGAAGCTCCGGGCCAAGAATCCGGCTGGCGCTGAGAGGGTGAAGGCATCCTCCTGCGCGCCTCGTTCCAGGATCCCTTTGTAGAGGTTCGTTTGACGCTCCACGAACGCCATCTGCTGCCGAGCGGCTGCCTTGTTGCGCAGATAAACTGGGATGAGTTCCACGAGAATCCGGGAAGCGGTTTCGCTTTCCCCGGGCCAAGGTACGCCTGAGTGGATGCAGGCCCTCAGTTGCGCTTCAGGGTCGCTTTCGGCTTGGATGCGGGCCTCCCGGCGGTCACAGTACTCCGTCACGCCTTGATGGAAGACCTCGCTGAAGAGCTCGTCGACGTCCCGGTAGTAGTACAGCACCGCAGCCGGGGTGACGCCGGCCTCGTTGGCAATGTCGGAAAGGCGGGCCGCTGATGACCCTCTGTCCAGCAGGACTCGTCCTGCTGCTGCTACGAGTTGATCCCGGCGGGCTGTCTGATTCCGTGGTCTTGCCATGCTCACCATGCTTTCACACTGGCCTCGAAGTGACCCTTGACACACCCAAGTTCGTTAATTATTCTTTAATTAATCTTTAGTTAATGAAATCTCCCACGATAGGAATGCTACCGTCATGACTCGACTTCTCCCTCTGGCTCTTGTGCAATCACCTGCTGAGTCCTTGACTGATTTTGCTGCTGGTCTCGAGCGAAGGGTCAAAGCGCATGCCGTCGCCGACCTTTTCGTTTACCCGGAGCTTCACTTGAACACGGTGGATTCTGCCGGGTTTGTGGACCGGCAGGCCTACATGGAAGCCTCGGCAGAACCTCTTGATGGCCCGCGCGGCCGTACCCTTGCTGAGCTTGCCGGAGACCTTGGGATCTGGCTTTTGCCTGGCAGCGTGCTTGAACGTGGTACGGACGGGCATATCTACAACACCGCCGTTGTCTACTCTCCACAAGGAAAAGCAGTAGCCGCGTACCGAAAGATCTTTCCCTGGAAGCCCTATGAGACCGTTTGTTCCGGTAAGGACTTCGTGGTCTTCGACATGACCGGCTACGGCCGCGTCGGTTTGTCAATTTGCTACGACGCCTGGTTCCCCGAACACAGCAGGCATCTGGCCTGGATGGGGGCAGAGCTCGTTCTCAATGTTGTCCAGACGCCGACCAACGATCGTGTGCAGGAAGTTGTTATCGGTCAAGCCAATGCAATCGTGAACCAGAATTTCGTTGCCAGTGTGAACGCGGCGGGCCCGCACGGGGTTGGACGTAGTTTCCTGGTTGATCCTGAAGGCCGCGTGCGAATTTCGGCAACCGGGCCCGAAGACGCGACATTGGTTGATGTGATCGACCTGGACCAGGTAGGGAACGTCCGTCAATATGGCACAGCGGGCGTCACCCGCCCCTGGGACCAGTTCGCTGAAAACGACGACAGCATTCCATTGCCGCTATACGCCGGCCAGCTTGATCCCCGCCTTTGGCGGCAGACCAACGCCCCGTCAACCCTGACCAACCTCAGCACTGCCCCAGCCTAAGGAACTCCCCATGTCCGCTGAGAACATTAAACTTACCCCCAAGCTATCCCTGCTATCGGTGGTCGTGTTCGGCTTGGCCTATATGGCCCCGGGAATCGTAATGACGATCTTCGGTATCATCTCCTCCACCAGCGACGGAACAGCCCCGACAGCATTCGCCCTCGCCACGGCCGCGATGCTGCTGACTGCCCTCAGCTACGCGAAAATGGCAAAGATCTTTCCGAACTCGGGATCAGCCTACGTGTATGCACGACGGCTCCTCGATTCCCGTGTCGGTTTCCTCGTCGGGTGGGCAATCCTCCTCGACTACCTCTTCCTTCCCACCGTGGCCTGGCTGTTCCAATCGTTCTACCTTGCAGCGCAGTTTCCCGGCATCCCTGTCTGGGCCTGGCTCGCTCTGAACGCTGGACTGACAACGATCATCAACGTCACGGGAATCGTGCTCACTGACCGTGTCAATAAAACGCTGACCCTTCTGGTTGTTACCCTCATCGGGATCTTCATCGCCTACTGCCTGGCCTACCTCGGGGGCAACCCGCCTGCGTCGTTCACAGACCCCTTCTGGAACAATGCCACGACGGTCGGCGGCGTCGCTGCCGCAGCCGCTATCGCGGCCTACGCCTTCCTGGGATTCGACGCCGTCAGCACACTCAGCGAAGAAACCAAAAACGCCCAGCGCAACATTCCCCGCGCGATCCTCCTGACCGTCCTCGTCGGCGGAATAATCTTCGTCGTGGTCTCCTACATCATGCAGCTCGTTCACCCAGGCGGAGACTTCGAGCACGCAGCGACCGCAGCATACTCCATGCAGGTCCTCGTCGGCGGGCAGTTCTACGCCAACATCACCAACATGCTCTTCATCATCGGCGGGTTCGCATCGGGCCTCGCCATCCAGGCCAGCACCAGCCGACTCCTCTACGTCATGGGCCGCGACGGAGTCCTACCCCGCAGGCTCTTCGGACGCCTCCACCCCCGAACCAAAACGCCCATCTTCAACCTGGTCCTCGTCGGTGCCGTGGCCATGCTGGCACTGAACATCTCTTTGGAAACGGCAACCTCCTTCATCAACTTCGGAGCCTTCCTGGCATTCACAGCCGTCAACTTCTGCGTCATCGCCTACTTCATCCGAAACCGCCGGCAAGGCAAAAAGCTTTCGATCATTGGCTTCATCGTCCTACCAATACTGGGCGCCGCGGTCGACATCTACCTTCTAACCCAGCTCAGTCCCATCGCCATCACCATCGGCTGCTGCTGGATCGGTCTGGGAGTTGTTTATCTAACCTTCCTCACCAAAGGATTCCGCAAGGAACCACCAGAGATGGACCTCCACGACCGTGAGAGGCAGCCGGGCGAACCCACCAAGGAGGTTCAGCAACCAAACGCTGACGACACGCGGTCAACTAAGCGGAATGCCAGCCAGGCCCAGCCCACCGAAATCTAACCCCCACCACCCAATACAAGGACGGGCCAGGCACCAGTGCCCAGGCCCGTCCCTCTGTGTGGCGGGTGCCATCTCGAGAAACGGGACCTAATCAGCGCCATTGCCACCGTTCCCTTTCACACCCGATCGGCGCTCTCCAAAGTCGTACCGTTCCGTAGTGACAACCCACTGCATCCCGGGCTGCGGAACCGCCACCCGGGATGCGGTGCAAGTTCGGTGGCAAACCTCCGGTCAAGAGAATCCGATCGGGCGAGTATGCCATCGCTGAAAACCATTTCTTCGTCCCAAAGATCCGATTCGCTACGTGCGTGCCCACATCATGAGCATCAAATCAAAGGCGATATTAAGTGCAAATCAGGAGTCCAATGATCATCACGATCGAGGCCGGTCGCTACTTCCACATCACAGGCCTATCCCCGACGGAAATCGCAGACAGTATCAACACGGCTGTAGAGATGGCACGCGACCACTCGATGACAGAAGGATGGCAGGGCATTCTCGTCACCCGCCACGGACCTGATATGTACACAGTGAACCTCAGCGCTGATGTTCCCTACGGAGTAACTGTGGAACGGGACCTGCCGCAAGAAGTCCCGAGCAGGTGCCGGACGGCTGAGAGCTCACCGCAGCCGTGCCGGCAGTAGACTGAAAATCAGCGAGCGGACTGCCGTGGTAGCCGGTCGCCGGCCGGTACGCTCCGGCAGCGCGCGTCGTCCGACGGAGAGGACCTCAGCGATGGAACCGACCTATGTGATGGCCGAGAGCGCCCCGGCGCCCGTGGGCCCCTATTCCCAAGCGTGCGGTATACCGAATGGCCTGCTGTTCCTTTCGGGGCAGACGCCCATCGACCCGGCGACCGGGCAGCTGGTCGGCGGTGGCATCGAGGAGCAGACCGCACGCGTCTTCGACAACCTTGGCCTCGTCCTCGAGGCGGCCGGCAGCAGCTGGCGCGATGTCGTCAAAGTCAACGTCTTCCTCGTCGACATGGACGACTTCGCAGCGATGAACGCCGTGTACGCGAGGTACTTCGACGGCCAGTACCCCGCGCGCACGACGGTCGCCGTCGCCGGGCTCCCGCTCAGGGCGCGCGTGGAGATCGAACTGCACGCGATGCGCCGCGTGGGGTGATCCAAACGCACGACCACCTCGATACGCTCACTCCCGAGATCATCGACACAGCCAGAGAAGCCCTACTCGTCGGCAACTAAGCCCTGCGAATTCACTGCCAAATAGCGCTGCGATCCACAAAATAACCGTGTGAATCGCAGAGCTATTTGGCGTTGTCTTGGCGGCGCTTTTTGGCGCGCGCCTGATGCACCCCCCCGCCGGGCTGCGGGCATGTCGGGGCGAGGGTGCTGTTGAAATCTGGCGGGCTAGTGCTTGGACCAGCGTGGACGGGAGCGCTCGATGATGCTGGTGGTCGCAGCAATTGCTGTGAGGGCTGTCGCCAGCAGAAGCGGTGCCCAGACCGTTTGTGCGATGGTTGCACCCGCGACGGCTGTTCCGGCGGATCCTGCTGCGATCTTGAGTGCGCCTACCCAGATGAAGATTTGGCCGCGGGCCTCGATGGGGGCGTATTCGCTTCGCGCGGCGAGTGTTGCCGCGAAGAACATTGCGTTGGCGATCCCTGCCAGGCCGAAGGCAGTGAGGGAGGTGGGGAGTGTCGGAGTGAGCATCACGAGTATCAGCGTTGCCGCGACGAGTGCGGCGAGGGAGCTCATGAGAGGGTCTGCGTCGCGGCGAAGCGGTCGGAGCATGAGCCCTGCTGATCCGAGGAGATTTCCTATCCCGTAGGCTGCGACCAGTGTTCCGGCGGCTGATGCCCCGCCGTACGCGGGAGCTGTCGCAATGGCGTAGATCGGTAGCGCGGCGACAGAGAACGCGACGGTCACGGTGAGCCCGAGTGTGCGGCGCAGCGGACCACGTCCCCAGATGAGGCTCAGTGTTCGTCCGGGTGATGGCACGTCAACGGCCTGGTCGAGTGGCTCTTGCCTTGGGAGTGCGAGGACGGCTCCCGCACCAACGACGGCGGCTCCGGCCAGAACCAGTGTCGCGGTGAGTGCGTCGGATGCGGCCGCGATCCATGCCACTGCTGCGGGGCCGAGGGTGCCGCTGAGCCCGTAGCTTGCGACGTCCCAGCTTTGTGCTCTGCGTTGGCTGCGCTGCCCGGGGCCGGCGATGGAGGGCAGGCGGCTGCTGATCCCGCCGGTGAGCATCGGCCCGAAGATGCCGGAAGCGAAGAGCAGCAGGGCCGGCCAGATCGGCCAGGCGACGGGCAGGAGCAGTGCAGCAGCACCAAGCAGCACCCCGTGGAGGACGGAGGAGCACGCGATGACCTTGCGCCCGTCACGGGCTGTATCGAGGCGCCGGGCGATGAAGGGGCCGAGCAGGTGGGGTGCGGTGATTGATGCTCCCAGGATGCCGGCCAGCCAGCCCGGCATCCCGCAGGCGTGTGCGAGCAGCACGATGGCGACCACTGCGCCGCCGTCTGCGCTGCGAACCAGGGTCGCGGCGAAGACGTAGCGCGCCAGCGCCCCGCCCCGGCGGTCCTTCCCGCGTGGAACGCCGAGGCCGGCGCTACGGGTTAAGCGCGAGCTCATCGACAATCCTGCCAACATGGGCACGCTGCTTCGCGGTCAATCCCTGGATGGGAAGCGGCAGGCACGATGGTGATGCCAGTCCCAGCTGTTCCGCTATGGCCGCAACGACCCGGATACTCCCGCCAAACTCGGCGAACGACTCCCACAACGGTGCAAGCCGTTCGGATTCAGCGGTCGCGTTGGAGGCCCGCCCTTCCAGCGCGGCCCTGGTGATCCGCATCGCCAGGGCGGGCAAAGTGCCGCCGATGACGGAGTACCAGGCATCGCACCCGGCAGCCAGTCCGGCGGCGGCCTTGGCGTCACCGGAAACTCCGATGGTCACGTGCGCCGGTACGGCGGCGCGGATTTCCTGAACCCGCGCCTGTGCCTGCTCCGGATCGGCCGGCACGCCCGGGATTTTGATGGAGGCGATTCCGGGCAGTTCCGCGATGCGTCCGTAAAGCTCGGTCGTGAAGGTGAAATGGGTGGTGCCCGGGTTGTCATAGACGATCACGGGCAGCGACGAGTTCGCGGTGACGGTCCGGAAGAGTTCGAACACGTCATTTTCGGTGAGGGGCTGATAGGTCATCGGCGCAAGCAGGAGTGCGGAAGCCCCCGCCTGCTCTGCCATTTCAGCGTTCGCGAGGACGTGTGAGGTCCGCAAGGCCCCAACACCAATGAACACCGGTGTCGCGCCGGCGTGCTCGACGGCAAGACGAGCCACACGGCTCCGTTCCTCACTGCTCAGATACGCGTAGGAGCCGGTGGATCCGAGCGCGGTGATGGAGTCAACCTTCGCCTCCGAGAGCCGTTCGATCAGGCGAACGAAGGCAGGCTCGTCAACAGCATCATCTGCCAGAGGGGTCAGGAGGAAGGCGCTCAAGCCGGTGAACATGGTTATAACTCCTTTGTTTGAAATACGGGGAAGCGAAGTCTGAGGCGCCGGCCGCTACCTGGGTGGGCTGGGCTGCGCGGGCACCTCAACCTCGGAATTCTCGCGCAGCGACAGGCTGGCGGACCCGCCTGGCTGGACGACTGTCGCCTACTTCGGCCCTTGGTCAATGAGGTCGGGATCAATGAGGCCAGGGTCGGTGCGCGTGCCGGCGTGTTCGCGGGAGCGCGGTTGCCGTCGGCCGCCGCGTTGCGCGGCGGCGCCGGCGAGGACGACCAGCGTGATGCCACCGAATTGGACTAGCGAGGGCTGCTGGTGCAGCACGAGCAGCCCGAGGAGCACGCCGATGGCGGGTTCGAGGGCCATCAGGGTGCCGAACGCGGTGGGCGTCATCCGGCGCAAGGCGAGCATCTCGAGCGCCATCGGCAGCACCGGCATCAGGACGGCCAGTCCCAAGGCCGCGGCGAGGACACCAAGGTTGAGATTTCCGGCGGACTGCGGGATGCCGACGACCGCCGCCGTGGCAGCAGCGACGGGAACGGTGAGTGAAAGTGCGCCGATGCCTGTGAAGCGGTCGCCGATCCGTTGGGTGAGCACAATGTAGACGGCCCACCCGATGGCCGCGAGCCCTGCCAGGCCGATCCCGGCGAGGTCAATGTCGCCAGCCCAGGGCTCGGTCAGCAGGACGACGCCGAGCAGCGCCAGGGCTGGCCAGATAAGCGCCCGTGCGCTGTGGGCGCGGACCGCGGCGACCGTCAGCGGACCGAGGAACTCGATCGCGACGGCGGTGCCGAGCGGGATGCGTTCGATGGAGGCGAGGAATGCGATGGTCATCAGTCCGGTGGCGACGCCCAGCCCCAGGAGCACGGGGATGTCGCGGCGGCGTAGCGCGCGCAATGGGGGCCGGGCAACGGCGAGAAAGATGAGTGCTCCCACGCTGAGTCTGAGCCAGGCTGTTCCGGCCGGCCCCACCGATGCGATCAGATCCACTGACAGGGCCGAGCTGAGCTGGACTGAGAGCATGGCGGCAACGGCCAGCCCCCCATGGTGGCACAGGGACATTCTTGGGGACACGTTGGCTCACGGCCGGCCGCCCTGGGCCAGCCGGTCACCGATCGCGCGTATGCGGGGGTGGATGAGCATGTCAGTCTCTTTCGTTGGCTGGCGTGCCGGCGGTTATCAGGCGGCGGGCGACGCGGACGTCGGGACCGAGTAGGGTCAGCCGGGCGGTCAGGTCCTCGGCTGCGGCGTGGAGCGCCTCATCGGTCATGGGTTCGAGCGCGTCGAGGATGAACAGCGCGGCGGTGGTGTTCTCGCCGAGCTGGGTGCGGCGTGCCTGGCGCCAGTTCCAGCGCCGGCAGGTCACTCCGGCGTCGTCGCACCACACGACCTCGCCAGGTTCCGGGTGTTCGATCACCGCGGCGCCGCCGGCGGCCGTATCGAAGGGCTCCGTGCCGGTAGCGCGGACCAGCCGGGGCGCACCGCTGTAGCGATTTAGGTCCTCCCCGCCCAGAGGGATCTGGTGGAGCACCGAAACCGCGTTATAGAGGTCGGTGAGACGGTTCACCCGGGGCAACCCGGACACCGCACGGCGCAGGAGCGCCTCCAGGCTGTTGCGCGTGCGGCTGGGTCTGGCGCCGAAGGCCTGGTAAGCCTCGCACCACGCAGCCACGTGCGGGAGCTGCTCAACCGGCCGGCCGTTGAGCAGCCCCCGGGCTGCGGACTCCGCCGCCTGGAGCATCTCCTCACCGGCCTGGTCACTCGGGCCAGGGACGAGTCCGCCAACGGCCAGCAGCAACGCCCGGTAGTCGGGGCGCAGCGCAAACACGGCGGCGTCAACATGGCCGCCGTCGAGAAATTCCTGAAGCATGCCCGACTCAGGCATCGGACGCCTCCGGCCGGTGACCTGTCCCCACGCCCGGCTCGAAGACGGCCAGGGAGAACCTCGCCGGCTCCGTGCCCGGATTGGCGTAAGAGTGTGCCACGTCGCCCCGGAACGTCACCGCATCGCCCTCATCGAGGGTGAGCAATTGACCTGCGACCTCCACCGTGACCGTGCCCTGCCGGACCTGCAAAAGCTCCTTGGTGCCCGACGTGTGGGCCTCGCTCACATGACGGTCGCCGGGATCCAGCGTCCAGTCCCACAGTTCAACCACGTCCGGCGGTTCGGTGCCGGCCACCAACACCCCGCGCCCGCCGCACTCACCGCTCCACAAAGTGGCGCCCTCACCACTGCGCGTGACCTTCACCGGCCTCGACCGAGGGGGCTCGACCAACGCCGGCAGCCCCACACCCAGCGCGTCACTGATCCTCAGCAGAGTTCCCACGCTGGGATTCGCGGCACCCTGCTCCACGTTGACCACCATCCTGCGGCTTACCCCGGCAGATTCCGCCAGCTGATCAAGCGTCCAGCCCCGCGACTGCCTCTCCTGCTTAACCCGGGCGCCGATCGCCAGCGCCAAGCTCGTTGTACTCTCATCCACAAGTGCATCATACTGCACTTTGAGTGCATTATCTAGAACACCTAAATGCGCTGTTACCGTCACGATCGTCGCCGGTTGGGGCCAGTTTCAGTTGCTCGCCCGGGGCCAGGAATACTTGACACAATCAGGCCGGCAGTCGGGTAGCTGTAGATCCAATTCCCCTCACGTCGAAGTGATGCCGTATGTATATGTGGAAACACTGAACTGGTCATCACGGAAGGGGAGTTCTAGCGCCTACTTCCACTCCCGTGTTTTTAACTCCGATAATGAAGATTCCGTAAGGGTGCACTCGTAACCGACGAATCTTCGCCTTGCGCTGCCACTGATGGTGCGATGCCTCAGTGGTTCAGCAGGTCACATCGTCATTGGGGAGGGCCGACGCCCTCCCTGTGGAACCGCGTTTGGGGAGCCCGCCGTCTTCCGGCGTTGGGCCGCGCCGGGGCGCCATGAGGTGCTCGTTATCGCTGGTATGCGGAAGGCTGCCGGGCTGTGGCGTCCTGTTTTTTCTGGATTGCTTGTGCCATTGGCGCGGGGTCGTCTTCATAGTCGGTGGCCCCGGCCAGATCGCGGCCGGCGATGTAGCCGAATGTCAGTGCGGGTCCCAGGTTGATGCCGCCGGCAGGGTAGTGGCCGCCCATGACCGATGCGTGATCGTTGCCGGCTACATACAGCCCCGGGATGGCTTCGCCGTCGTTGTTCAGGACGCGGGCGCGGCCGTCCGCGTCGAGGCCGGCGAAGGTACCGAAGCTTCCTGGCACTACCTTGACCGCATAGTAGGGGCCTTTTTCAAGGGGTGCCAGGGATGGGTTGGGACCCACGTTCGGATCGCCGCCGTAGCGGTTGAATTCGGTGTCCCCTCTCCCGTAGTCCGGGTCCACGCCTTGGCGGGCGTGTTCGTTGAAGCGCTCCAAGGTGTGCCGCAGGGCGACTGGGTCGATCCCGGATTTGGTGGCGAGTTCTTCAATCGTGCGGCCCTTCTTCAGGTAGCCCGAGCGCAGGTAGGGAAACAGCGGCACGGGCAGCGGTTTGGCCATGCCCAGTGGGTACTTGCGGACGAACCGGGTGTCGGCGATCTGCCAGGACTGCACCGCCTCGCCTTCGGGCGTGGCGTCGATCAGTGCGGTGATGTAGTCGTAGTAGCCGTTGGCCTCGTTGACGAACCGTTTGCCGTTGGCCCTTACTCCGATGGAGCCGGGTTTGGCGCGGTCCATGATGTGTGGGAATGTGCCCGTCCGGCCGTTGCGGTAGGGCACGAGTGAGACCGGGCACCATGCAGCGGCTGACTTCACATTGGTTTTGAACCGGGCGCCGACGGACTGGCCCAGCGAGATGCCGTCGCCGTTGGCTTCAGCCGGCGCCAGCGTCCAATGCTCGCGGCCGGTAGGGGTTTTGGGGAACAGTTCTTTGCGTCGTTGAATATCGTGGGGGAATCCGCCGGTTGCCAGCACCACGCCGCGGGCTGCTTTGATGGCCAGTGTGCCTTCGGGGGAATCGACAAGGGCGCCGGATACCCGCCCGGTGCCGTCGGTCAGCAGGCGGGTAACGGGTGTGGAGACGCGGATGTGGACGCCGAGGTCGTCGGCGGACTTCATCAGCCGGCCGGTCAGGGCGGTTCCGTTGACCAGTTGCATGTTCCTGCGGTGGACCAGAAGATCCCAGACGTGCGGGGTGAAGCGGCAAGCGGCGTGGAACAGGCCGATGATGCTGCCCTGTGACGCTGAAAGGAATTTGGTGAGGTCGGGGCCGGCCATGATGCCCATGCCCAGAAACGAGGTCTCATAGAGCTGGTGGCGCATCTTGGCGCGTACTTCGGGTTTGATGCTGCGGGCGTTGATGGGCTTGGGCCCGACCGAGCGGTGGCCGGTTCCGGCTCCCGGTGTTTGGCCGTAGATGTCCTTGATATTCTCGCCTGGGGTGAACTGCAGGCTGGTTTTGTTCTCGAAGAAGCCCACCATGTGCGGCACGGCCTCAAGAAATGCTTCGACCTTCTCGGTCTGGTAGTCCGGGCCGAGGCGGTGGCGCAGGTAGGTGCGGATGGCTTCCCGGTCCTCGCTGACGCCGGCAGCTTTCGCCAACGGATTTGCCGGGGTCCAGGCCCAGCCGCCGGACCAGGACGTGGCGCCCCCGCAGACCGGGGCCTTCTCCACGACGATGACTTTCAGGCCGTGGTAGGCGGCCGTGACCGCTGCGGAAAGCCCGCCCGCGCCGGAGCCGATGACCAGGACGTCGCAGTCCAGGGTCTTGGCGGGGGCTGTGGTCAGGTCATCGGATTCTGTGGTGTTCACTTGGCTCTGGCCTTAATTGTTGGCTGTATCTGTGGTCTGTGTTTTGTGTGCAGGGGGTGAATGCGTGGCAACTGACGTCCCGGTTGCCGGTTGCCGCACACTCGTCTTCGCGTCGCCGCTGGTTTGGGCGCGTCCTGCTTCTTGGGTGGGTTTAGCGGTGTTCCTTGTTGGCCCACTTATAGGACCAAAGGCTGGACACCAGGGCTATCAGGCACAGCCCGGCAAGCAGTGCCGCGGCAGGGGCCCAGCTGCCGCTGCTGGCCATGAGGGCCGTGGCGATCAGCGGGATGAAGCCGCCCACGGCCCCGGCCAGTGCATAGGCAAATCCTGCGCCGCTGTAGCGGATCCGGACATCGAACATGTCGGTGAACCACGTCTGCTGAACGCAGGTGGAGATGTTGTGCCCGAGATTGATCAGGACGACGAAGCCCAGGATCATCGGGATCAGTTCACCGCTTTCCAGCGCTGCGAAGAACGGCGCGGCTGAAAGGGCCGCGGCGAGCGGGCCGATGATGTAGAACCACTTCCGGCCGTACCTGTCCGCGAGGCGTCCCCAGAGTGCCAGGCAGGGGATGGCCAGGATCATGGCGACCATCGAAGCGGTCAGGACGGTGGAGGTAGGGGTGTGGGTGAAGTTCTTGACGTAGGCCAGGGAGAAGGTGAAGCCCATGTAGAACGTGCTCTGGTCCACCATCCGCATGCCGATCACAGCGAGGATCTGCTTGGGGCTGGTCCGCAGCGCTTCGGCCAACGGTGCGCGCGCGGCCTTGTGTTCTTCCTTGGCGGCGGCGAACTCCGCCGACTCGGGTACGCCGGCCCGGATCCAGAGTCCGACAAGGGCGAAGAGGATGCTGATCAGGAACGGGAGCCGCCAGCCCCAGGCGAGGAACTGTTCCGCTGTGGTCAGGGCGGTGACCAGGGAGAACGCTGCGGTGCCGAGCAGCAGCCCGACGAAGGAGCCGATCTGCACACCGGTGGCGAGGAAGTTCCGTTTGCCTGCCGGCGCGTTTTCCACTGCCATCAGTGCCGCGCCGCCCCATTCACCGCCGACGGCGATGCCCTGGATGGCCCGCAGGGTCACGAGCAGGATGGGTGCCGCGACGCCGATCGCGGCGTAGCCGGGGAGCAACCCGATGGCGGTGCTGGCCAGTCCCATCATGATGACGGTGATGAAGAGCATGGTGCGGCGGCCGTACTTGTCGCCGAAGTGGCCGAAGATTGCCCCGCCGAGCGGGCGGAAGAGGAATCCGACGGCGAACGAGCCCATGGACGCCAGGAGCCCGGCGACTTGGTTGTCCGAGGGGAAGAACAACGGTCCGAACACGACGGCGGCGGCCGTGCCGTAGAGGAAGAAGTCATACCAGTCGACGACGGCGCCAACGGTGCTGGCCAGCGCTGCCCGCCGTCCTGCCTTGGCACTGATGACGACGGGTGGGTGGTTGGGAGCGCTCATGGCGGTAACGCTCCCGGTGCTGGGGGTTTGGGGACTCGTCATTGCGGTTCACCGCAACCTTTCTGTAGCTCGGCTGCACCTTTGCTGGCGAGCGGAATGAGTGCTTTAATGACTACGTAGTCATTCAGTGATTTAGATCATATGCACACCGCTTGATGGCAGTCAACACTTAGCGAGCAGGATGGAAGTTATGAATAGAACGATTGGTCTGGCGCACTTGTCCGCGCTGCATCTGAGTCCGCCGGACCTGGTGGAGGCAGCGGCAGATGCGGGCTTCACCTCGGTCGGGATCCGGGTCCACCCGGCCACACGGAGTGAAACTCAGTACCCGATGGCTGCCGGTTCGTTCATGTCCGCGCAGACCATCGAACGCCTGGCCGGTACGGGCCTCTCAGTCCGCGACATCGAGGTCTTCACCCTGGACGGACACCGCGGCCGCAAGGAATGGGAACCGGTGCTGGAGGCAGGAGCGGCCCTCGGCGCGGGCATTCTGAACGTGATCGGCGCTGACCCGGATCCCGCCCGGCTGACGGACAGCCTTGCGGCTCTGGTTGACGATGCCGCCCAGTACGGAATCCGTCCGTCCATTGAGCCGATCTCCTATCAGCCGCTGGATTCCGTACCCGCTGCCGGCCTGCTGGTCGACCGGACGGGGTGCGGCATCATGCTGGACTCGCTCCATTTCGTGCGGGCGGGCAGCCAAATTGAAGACCTGAAAGCCCTGCCTTCCGGCGCGGTCACAGTCATCCAGCTCTGTGACGGCCCGGCCGCGACCCCGGTTCTCCCCGTCCCGCACCGCATGCCGCTGGGACAGGAGGTGAACGGGTCCGCGCGGCAGATCGAATCCCGCGCGAAGCGGCTGGCCCCCGGGGAGGGAGTGTTCCCTCTCCGGGAGATCCTGGCGGCACTGCCTGACGCGCCCATCAGCGTCGAAGTCCCTGACGTCTGGGCCGTCGAGGCCGGCGGCACAGCCGCCCATCTCAAACACCTCCACACCGCAGCCGACACTCTGATCGGCTCACACCTGCAGACCGAAATGGAATCAACGTCATGAGCGAACTCACCGAAGTCACAACACCGGGACCAGCCGCAGGCAGCCCCCAAGGGCCCCGAACCGCCAGCGCCGAGACTTACTGGCCCGGCCGGTTCCGGGGCCAGGTCATCCTGGTGACCGGCGCAGCCGGCGGGCTCGGATCCGACACCGCGGACCGGCTCTCCCGCGAAGGCGCCACCGTCGTCTGCACAGATGTCGCCGACGGCGGGCTGGGCGACGGAAGCAGCCCCGCGAACTGCATGGCGCTGAACGTCACCCGAAGGCAGGACTGGGACCACACCGTCCAGACAGTACTGGACCGGTACGGCCGGATCGACGGGGCCCTGTTCGCCCACGGAATCCAGGGCCCCGAGGTTCCCGTGACGCAAATGCCGGCCGACGGATGGGCCAGGACCCTGAGCGTTAACCTCGACGGCTGCCTGCACGGCCTGGCCAGCATCCTCCCCGCCCTCACCCGGCAGGCCTACGGCCGGGTGGCCATCCTGTCATCGATTTCCGCCCGCGAGGGAAACCCGCACCAGGCCGCCTACTCGGCGTCCAAGGCCGGACTCGTCGCGCTGGTCAAAACGGCAGCGAAGGAAGTTGCCCCGTACGGCGTCACCGTCAATTCCATCGCACCGTCGATGATGAAGACCCGGCTCCTTGAAGACCTCAGCCCGGAACGAAACGCCCAGCTGCTCGCCAAAGTCCCCATGGGCAGGGTCGGACTGCCGGAAGAATTCTCCGCCCTGGCAACCTGGCTGCTGTCCACGGAAGCGAGCTACATGACCGGTCAGACGCTCGATTTGAGCGGAGGCCGCAACACCGCCTAAGCCGGCGCGGCTGTCGTTGCCCGTACCTCCAGCCTGACCGGGAACACGGATTTCAACGTTTCGCTGGGAGGCTCGCCTTCGATCCTCCCAGCCAGCCGGTCCACAGCCGCATACGACATTTCCGGAATCGGCTGATGCACCGTGGTGAGGTTGATGAAAGCCCACCGCGCCGGCCCGGAATCATCAAATCCGACGACGGAGAGTTCCTCAGGAACATTGATCCCCAACTGCGCGGCCGCGTCCAGGGCAGCAAACGCAAAGGCATCCGTCACGCAAAACAGTGCCGTAGGCCTGTCCTGGGTATCAAGCATCTCCAGGGCTGCCCGTACCCCGTCCTCGTGGGTCAGGCGAATGTGTCGAATCCACTCCTCGCGCACCTCCAGGCTGCGGCGTTTCATGGCCGCGCGGAAACCATCCTCACGGTCGCGGCCATTGGAACGGTCCCGCAGCGTGGTCAGCAGCCCAATACGTTTATGACCCAGTCCCTGGAGGTGCGCCACGACGATCTCGCCCGCGTCCCGATCATCGGCAAGAACTGCTTCGACCTCGACGCTGGGATCATCACGGCTGAGCAGCACCACCGGCGTGCCGCGCTCCAGAACCCTGCGGACCGCCGCAGAAGACTCCCGCGCCGAGACAAAAATCATCCCGTCGACCGTCGCCCTGTCGAGCACATCAACCGCCTCGGGATCAGACGAAACATCCGGATCACGGATCAACACCATCCGATAGCCACGCTCAAGAAGCCTGTTCTGCAACGACTCCACAATGACCGGATAAATGGGGCTGGTCAGATCAGCGACGACCACGCCAACAGCATGCGTTCGCCGCGTTACCATCATGCGGGCCGCTGCATCCGGCACATAGCCGAGTTCGCGGGCTCCGGCCAAAACCCGGTCCTTGGTTGACGGCGCGACAGCCGGATCCCCACGCAAAGCACGTGAAACCGTCGACTGTGACAATCCCAGATGCCGGGCCACATCAACGCTGGTTACCATTGCATAATCGTATTTCACCCACGCCCGTGCGGTATCCAACTGGCCCGCACGATGTCGTGCCGTCCCGCCGAGGTCCAGACATCCTCTGGACAAAGGCGGCGGCCGTAGAGGTTGGAGCTCGTGTGGGTGCGGGGATCGCTGCCCAGTGAACATGCCGCCGCGTTGCGCGGCGGTGCCGGTGAGGGTGACGAGCGAGATGCCGACGAATTTGGTCCAGCGTGCTCACGCCCAGGTGCCCGCTCCGCTCTCCAGTCACCAGTGCCTCGACGCTCATCTCCCGGGTCGCGTTGTTCGGGTACGTACCGGGGGCGTGGCTAGGGGAGGCTGGGCTCAACTCCGTATTTTTGTCGGGTAAGAGCCTCCGATGTTGCCGTTATTCGTTCTCGTCAGGGGCGAGGAACTTCATCAGCGTCTCCATGAGGTGGAGCGTCTTTCGGCCCGGATCGAGGAGGGACTGGATCCGGAGGCCGTCCATCATTGCCGTCACCATGGTTACTTTGTCGTCTGCGCTGAGTTCCTCGCTGTCCTGGGTGGCGAGCCGTGTGCTGGTGAAGTGGTCGCGCATTTTTTCTCTGCGCGCGATGAAAAAGTCGTGGGCGGGGTGGCTTGGATTTGTTGCCGCGATGGTGATGGCAAGCCAGTTCCGTTGCTGGTCCGGTGCGCGAACTCGTCCCGCAGGACGCTGGTCAGTACCTGTTCCCTGGGCACTTTCGATTCCATGATGCGGCGGGCGAGTTCCGAGTCGTCGGCGTCGCGCTGCGCGAGGGCGGCCAGGAGGAGCTCATCCTTGGTGGCGAAATGGCGGAGCAACGCCGCGTGGGTCACGTTCGCCCGGGCGGCAATGTCCCTCAGGGATGCCCGCTCGTAGCAGTGCTCGGCGAAGCTTGCTGACGCTGCCCGGACGATCTCCGCCCGGCAACTCCTTACCGACCCGAAGGAATCCCGGCTGGCGATCGTCAGTGCCACGCTGCCATTTGGACAGCCCTGCCACCTTGACGGGCTGCAGGGCGGAGTCCTGACAGCTGTCCAAGGAGCCGGATGTTCGATACTCCGCTCGGAAAATCCGAGACGGTTCTTACGCAGGGCGATGCGCTGACCTTCCGCAGGAGAAAGCCATTGACCTGGTTCAGCGCGAGAACAGGACCCTCCACAGTCCTGTGGGTGGGCAGGCCAGGGGGCGATATGCGAAAAGACTTCCGATGCGCCTAAGTAAGACTGAAACAGGTCTGCCCCGGCAGAGATCTGCCGGCGCACGGTGTTCGGGTGCATTCCCAGGACCTTGGCCTGGCAAATTGAACTCTGCCGAGAGAGCACTCAGTCAACCCACAGCCAACCACGATTCCGTAAGGAGGTTTATACAGCAGATGCCTCCCGCGGTCTCGCCACGAATGTTTTCATGGGAGATTCCCGAAAGGGAGCCCGTGGCCTGGCGTAAATCGCCAAACCCGGCTAGAAATCACCCACTAGTTGCGCACATTCTCACGACTCGAGGTGGCAGCGAGAGGGCTGCCAATGACTTGCGACAGGCGGTCCGCACCGGCTTGGGCAACGGGAACTACACCCTGCTATTTCTCTGGATCAAGTTCTGGTCATACGGCGGCGATGCCCGTATGACGGAGTTGGGCGCCTTTATACGGGGTTCGCAGGAACTGTCCAACATTGACGCGATCGTGTTGGGGTTCGTCGTCGACGAACTTCACGAACCCTGGCGAAAGGCCATACGTACCCTCCACCGTCGCGCCACGGGATCCTCACGACCGCCACCCCAGCGCCCTCAACGCCGATAACGGATCATAGGTCGGCCTTGCTGGGTGCCAACGGGGGAGCGGCAGCATCTGCTTCCCCTGTCTTTCAATGTGAGGGTTGTAAGAAACCGCGAGCGGACCGCTCGACTGCAGGTCGGCACACAATCATCTGCGAATGGCCGTCCCGCCGACCTTTCAGATGGACCAGGTCGGGATGACGGTGGATTGCGGGGGGAACTGCCAGCACTCAAACTGGACCACAAGCAGACCGCCGGTCGGCGACCTGAACCGACGGAAGTCACCCATTAAAAGGACAAGGCGATGAATCCGACCAGGGCGGTACTCGAGGCACACTGGCGCACATCCGAAAGCGGGGATAGTGAAGCCGAACACGCTATCTATTCCGACGACGCGATCCTCGACTATCCCCAGTCGGGTGAACGCTTCCGGGGTCGAACGACGATTGCGGCGCAACGTGGTGGGCACCTTGCCGAGAGGCATTTCACGGTGCTGCGGATCGTCGGAAGCGGGAATCTTTGGGTGAGCGAGTGCATCATCACGTATGACGGCGTGCCGACATACTCGGTGTCCGTCATGCAATTCGTTCAAGAGAAGGTGGTGCATGAGACGCAGTACTTCGCCGACACCTTTGGCGCCCCCGCATGGCGGATAGCAATCGCAGAGCCGATGCCGGGCCGGCAGATCGAAAGGGCATGATTCTTACCGGAGGGACGAGTAATGCCGCCGCAATCGACCCGAAGCACGTCCTTATCATCGGAGCCGGACCGGGCCTCGGAGCCGCTGTGGCCCGTCGCTATGCCGAAGAAGGGTTCCGAATCACGCTCGTCGCGCGCCACGAGGACTCCCTTGCCGCTCTCGCCGGCGACTTGCGCGCGTCCGGCGCCAACATCGATACCGTGCTCGCCGACGCCGCCGACCAGGAGGAGTTCCGTCTACGTCTGCAGGCCATCGCACAGATCGACGCCCCAGGAATCGTGGTCTACAACGCTGCCCTGATCGCCAGAGACAGTATCCTGGCCGCGGACGCGGAGTATCTGATGGCCGGGTACAACGTCGACGTCCTCGGCGCCATCACTGCTGCGCAGGTTCTCACACCGGCGATGGCACAGGCGCGCAACGGCACGTTCCTGACGACGAACAGCTGGCTCAGCCACTACCCGCAGCCCGCGCATGCGACCCTCTCGATCGGAAAGACCGCCCTGCGCGCGGTGACCCATTTGTTGCATGACGAGCTGGCCCGGCAGAACGTCCACGTCACCGGGGTCACCATCGCCGGAGACATTGCGGATGGAACAGCGTTCGCGCCGGAACTGATCGCCGAAGCCTACTGGCGGCTTCACTCTCAGCCAGCATCGGAGTGGAGCCCAGAGGCTGTCTTCGACGGCACCTGATCAGCGTCACCGTACAGGGAAGTGTCGTGGGCCGACACTGCTTCCTCACTCCTTCCCGAGGACTTGCTCGCCGCCATCGACGTCGAAGGTCGCACCCGTCAGTGCAGAGTTGGTCATGATGTGAACAGCGAGGGCGGCCACGTCCTCCGGCGTCGCAGTGTCCAGCGCGCCGAGCTCACTTGCCGCTTGCTGCAGCCTCGCGGAATCACGGCCGGCGAGGATGACGCCGGCGCCCTCGGCCCGGGCACGCCGTGCCGCCTCCAGCCCGATGCCGGCGCTCCCGCCTGTCACCACCACGGTTTGCCCCGCCAAATCCGGCTCGCGTGCGGCCGGCGAAGCGGCAGCTGCGGTGCTCATCGGATCGCTCTCCCTCAGTCCGCCGTGGATGGTCCCGCGCCGACCGGCTTGCGCGCAGCCGCGATCTCCCCGCGTAGTGCCTTGAGCGCGGAGACATAGATTTCCGAGAATGTCGGGAACGGTTGGATGGTGTCGCTCAGGACATCGAGGGGGACTCGGGCCCGGATCGCCAGCGTCGCCTGCTGCAGCCACTCGCCGGCCTCCGGGCCGAGCGCGTACGCGCCGGTTAGCCGTTCGCCGTCGCTGAGGAGGGTCAGGAAACCGTTGCTCTCGGCGTAGGAGCGCGTGTAGGTTGCAGCCTTGGACACCTGCGAGACCCGGGCCGTGGCGCTGAAGCGGTCCTCGGTGGCGCCGACCGCTGCGGCCTGCGGGTCCGTGTAGGTGACCCGCGGAACGGCCTCATAGTGTGCCTCCCGCGGCTCCCCGAGGATGTTCGCGGCGACGACATCGCCCTGGTACTTTCCCACGTGGGTCAGCGGCCAGATCCCGGTGACGTCGCCGATCGCCCACAGCCCGTCCGCCACCCGAAGCCGCGCATCGACGGGTACTCCGCGGGCCGCCGGCTCGACGCCAACGGTCTCCAGGCCGATCGCCTGGATACGCGGGCGCCTGCCCGTGGCGACTAGCAGATGGTCGCCTCTCAGCTCGCGTCCGCCGTCGATCTCGACGATGTAGTCCCCACGGTCTCGCCGCGCCGCGGTCGAGGTCGCCGGCAGGACGAGTTCGATGCCCTCGCGGCTCAGGACGTCGCCGAGGGCCTCGCCCAGCGGCGCCGGCTCCCGGGCCAGGACGTGCGCGGACCTGTCGATGACTGCCACCTCGCCGCCGAATCGGCGCACGGCCTGGGCTATTTCGACGCCGACCGGGCCGCCGCCGAGGATGAGCAAGCGGCGGGGGATCGCCTTCATGGAGGTCGCCTCGCGGCTGCCCCACACGCCGTCCAGCTCGCTCAGTCCCGGGACCGGGGGCACGACCGGATCAGCGCCGTTGGCGAGGACCACGTGGTCTGCGGTGTGGCGCACGCCGTCGACCTCTACCACGCCCGGACCGGCAAGGCGTCCGGTGCCGCGCAGCAGGTCGATGCCTTGATCGGCCAGCCAGCGTTCCTGTCCGGCGTCGGAGTAGTCCGAGACCATGAAGTCGCGCCAAGCCAGCGCCGCCTCGACGTCGACTTCGGCAGTGGCGGCGGCCGCGCGGGCGGCATGGACCGCCTCACCGGGCCGCAGCAGTGTTTTGGACGGGATGCATGCCCAGTACGAGCACTCACCGCCGACCAGTTCGCGCTCCACCACGGCCACGTGCAGGCCGCCCTCGGCGAGCTCTCCCGCGCAGTGTTCCCCCGGCGAGCCACCCCCGATCACGATCACGTCGTAGTCGCTTTTCATGTCGGCAACTCCTCTCCAGCGTGCTCGCGCACCATATAGAGCGCGTACCAGTCGGGCCAGTCCGGGTCCTCCTGGCCGGTGAGTTCTTCGTGCTTGCCATGTGCCGTCGCGGCCCGCCTGAGGGCTTCTGCGAGGTCGCCCACGGACTCATAGGTGGTGGCCATCAGCCTCTCCTTTCAGCGTTGAATGCTTCAGCGGCCCGGAAGCCGGGTCTTGATCTCCTGGAGTACCCAGCCGTTACCGTCCGGGTCGCTGAAGGAGGCGAACGAACCGTAGTCCCGGTGTCCCGGGGCGGGCCCGTCGACACGTCCCTCGTTGCCGGCGTGGTGGAAGACGCCTGTGGCATCGTGGAAGGGTTCGCTGACCTCGACCCCGCGCGAGATGAGGTCGGCCCGGGCAGCGTCGATGTCATAGACCGCCAGGTGCAGCCCCTGCAGCGAGCCCGGCGGTGCGGAGGTGACGCCCTCGCCAAAGATGATCGAGCAACCGGAACCCGGGGGCGTGAACTGCATGAGCCGGTAGCCGTCCTCCGCGGCCGCTTCAGCGTCGAACCGCCAGCCCAAGCCGTCGTAGAACTGCTTCGCCCGGTCGACGTCCGAGACCGGCACCACGATGACCTCGAGCCTGAACTCCCCGGGCTTCACCGACGGGCTGCCGATAGCGCTTTTGCTGTTCGTATCGACACTATTCATCTCGGCCTCCCTGAGTTGGGCGCGTCAGAACAGGACGGCATCAGACGCATGGACCCGGAAACGCGGACAAAGTGCCGACCAGACTACCGGCGCTGCGGGCCGCGCTGCGGGGACCCCCGCGAGCACTTCCTGATCGTCCCCCCGGCCGATCTGCGGACCGGGGACGCTGCCCTCGGACCCCACATTTGTCCGCTCCAGGGTGAAAGTCAAGGACAAAATTGCCGTCCACTCCAAGCACCCTTGCTGGCCTCCCGGCCTCGGCGTAGGCTCGCCCGCAGGAGCGGCGGAGCCTTGGCGCCGGCAACGACGTCGGCCGGGACTATCGCTGCTAACCGCTACCTGAAAGACGGCCCAATCGTGCGCTCCGACATTGCACCTGGCGGCATCTTCCCCGATTACGAGTTGCCTGACCACGAGAACGTTCCCCGCAGGCTCAGTGAGTTGCAGGGCGAGGACCCGTTGGTGCTGACGCTTTCACGCGGACACTACTGCCCGAAGGAGCATCAGCAACACCTCGAGCTTGCGGCGTTCTACCCGAAGGTCGCTGACGCCTACACGCAGATGGCAACCATCGCGACCGATGACCACCACGTGCTCCAGGAATTCCGCGCGTCAGTGGGGGCGCAATGGGCGTTTCTCTCTGATCCTGGCCGCATTGTGCAGAAGGACCCGATGATCCCGCACACTCTGGTTCTGAAGGCCGGCCTGGTCATTCACAGCATCTACAACGGCTACTGGTTCTGGGGACTCCCCTCCGTCGAGGACCTGCGCCGCGACCTTCGCGCCGTGACGAGCGAGATCCGGCCGGACTGGGACCTCAGCACCCCGGGCCTCCGCGACGCCTGGAACGCGGCCAACTGGGCACCCTTCCACGGATGGAACAAGAAGTCGGCCGGCGCCTAAGGCCAATTGGCCAGCGCCAGCGCTGGACTTGACCCGCCGTCAGTCTGGGGCCGCTTCAGGCGGCCGACTTTGGCCCGGCACGTCTTCCTGCTCTGATGGGACTTTCGAAACAACGGTCGGCTACATTGCCGCGGCGGAGGCCGGACGCTGCGGCGGTAGCCGCCAGCGGACCCGGGGTAGGTTCGAGCCGGTGGGACCTGTGGGACCATGCCGCGAACGCGCCGGAGACTTCCCTCGCTGCCTTCCCCAGGTGGCGTGATTCCATGTGGTTCGTCCCGGTGAACGCATTTGATCTTTAGTCGAACGGCAGATCTCGCAAACACTTCCTCCACCCCCGTGTCATAAGCGCCGATAACGGACGTTTCGTCCGGCCAATGCGTGGGTCGGGGCGGCCTGGGAGTTAGGTCATCGGCCAAGCGTGTCGTCACGTTGTCGTTGGTCCAACACAGCTAACCAGGAGGGCGCCTCCCATACGTGGGATCTTGTACCTGCCTGCAGCACGCCTCCGATGCAGCTAACACCGGTCCTGGTGCGAAGCCGGATGGCCGCGTGGCCGTTTTTGGCCTGGTCATGTGGGTGTGTGTCGAAAAGCTCATGAGATGGGTGAAGGAGGTGTAGCCACATGAAGTTGTTCATAGTTGGATGGTTCTGCCGGTCATTGGGTGCTCCGTCCCTCGCGGGAGACATCACCCAGAACGTGGGACGGCGCGAACCCGTCCGTCGTCCAACTGTTGCCAGCGCAAAGACAAACCGTGTTTCCTCAGCGGGGAGCGCGGTTGGCGTTGCGGGCTGCGCAGAACGGCCAATTTTGAGGTGTGTACAAAGTACACACTTTGGGCCTCGGACTGGGTCGTACTGGGGTCGGATCGGATCGGATTCCGCATGTTTCCGCGGGACCCCAGTGTTTGCAGGGGCGGGAATGCAGTTCGAGTCCCACCTCGGGCACGTGTTTTCCCTGTTCAGGGGCTTGTGGGCCGCTGAGTGTGTACAAATCTCCTTTTATGGGCCCCTGCGGGGGCCCATTTTTGTTGATGCCCGTTGCGGTCTGGCGGCTCCTCCTCTTGCCTTGGACAGCGGTGTTGCTGCTTACTCCTTCATGGCCGGGAGCGCTTGGAACTGCATGACCTGCTGCGACTTCGGGATCAAAAACTCTATGGTCATCCCTGTAGGCAGCCAGAACTCCTGGGAAATTTTCGTTGTGTCCTCGGCAATGTTCTCGAGCAGCGGGCAGGAGCCGGGCCAACCTATCGCATTTGGTGACGACAAGGGGCGTCGCCGGCTCGAACAGCCGCCACGGCTTTCGCTTGGTCCTGGCCGTTTCTTTTTCCTGTCGGTCAGCCATTGTCGAAATAGATCGGGCCCCCTGGGGACACCCAGCCAAAAAGCGCATTGCGTGGCGCTGTCAGGTCCTGTTCGTTGGTGGAGATCCGGGCGTAGCCCGATGATCTGCGCGGGCAGGGGTGCAACTGTCGCGATTGTCCAACCTGAGCGGAACAGTTTTGCGGGCGGGGCATGCGCGAATCCAAGTTTCCAGTATCTGTATCTGATTTCTCGCAGCGCCAGTGCGGGCGGACGGTGTCGCGGTGGGGGACCGTCTAACGGGCGGCTCGCAAACCTGGAGCCGGCCCACCAATGTCATTTTCCGAAGTCGTCTGCACGGAACGTCACGAGACCTCTGCACTACAGGAACAGCTCATCTGGGGCGGGGCGGGTCGAGCAAGGATCCAGCGGGCCCGCAGCCAAGTGTTTCGGGTGCATGCCACAATGAGGCCCATGACTCGAATCCTCATGATCGGCATCCACGCGCGAGCCCTCGACTATAGCAAGCTGCCTCCTGGCCTCGACGAGGCCACGATGACCGAACGGATCGAAGCGGGGTTCGGGGCCACTACGGCCGCCGGCTTCGACGCCGTCAACTGCCTGATCGGCACCTCCCCGGACGAGGCCGAAGCAGAGATCCGCTCGGCATTCGGTCGTGATCGTTTCGGCCTCGTGATGATCGGGGGCGGCATCAGGATGATCCCGGAGTACACCGAGCTCTTCGAACGGATCATCAACGTGTGCAATGCGGAATCGCCCGGAATCACCTTCTGCTTCAACACATCGCCCGAGACGACTCTGGACGCGTTGGAGCGTCACGCCCAGCCGTGAACGTCTGCGACGCGATCCGGTGCGTCGACTGATATGTAGTGATCGTTTGTCAAGGGCGTGGGGAAGCGGTCCCGGGTTGGGTTGCCCGGGACCGCTTCTCATTTTGCTTGCCGGTGTGTCTGGCGGGGGTGGTCAGCGTGTCAATGGCGACGGCGCGGTCAGACTGATATGCGCGGGTTGGTTACCGCAGGACGAAGTGTTCGGCTGGAGGTTACCGCTGGTCTAGCTATGTCGGGCATGGCCGTTTCCGGCTGCCCATAGTCGAATCGCGGGTTTACTCCACGCGCTGCAAGAAACCGCTCCGCAGGGACGTTCCGGCAGTCCGTGCCCGGGCTGGCCGAGCGCGGAATCTAGTTGGTTATTGGCTGGGCTGGTCCGTTCTGGAAG
>NZ_AZSB01000445.1:0-35441 GCF_000520575.1 Arthrobacter sp. I3 | reverse complement strand
GACGAGGAAACAGGGCGATACCGCCTCGGGCTCGGGATGATCGGCCTGGCCGGACCACTGCTGGCCGAGCTTAGCGTCCGCCGTGCCGCCCTGCCCCACCTCGAAGAACTCACACAGGCCACCGGCGAGACGGCCGCGATCGCCGTCTGGAACGGCAGCAACGCGATTGTCGTGGAACAAACGGCTTCCACTCACCAGGTCAAGCACAGCGCGGCGATCGGCACGCGCTATAACAAGTTCGCCAGTTCCTCGGTCCGCGTGTTCCTTGCCGAACTGCCGCCCGAGGAGACCGACCGTCTGCTGGCCGACCGGACAGTGCTGCAAGACGGCTATCGGGGACTCGAGGACCGTGCCCACGAACAACTGGCCGATGTCCGGGACCAGGGCTTCGCCGTCAACGACGGCGAGACCACTTACGAGGAATACGGCGTGTCCGCTCCTGTGCGGGACTACCGGGGCGAAGTCGTCGGCTGCATCACAGCCAGCGCGCCCCGATCCCGCGTGCAGTACATGCAAAGTCAGTCGATCCTGCGCGAAGCCGTGCTAGAGGCCGCCGAGCGCGTATCGACACGGCTGGGAAGCCTGCCGGGGGAAACAAATCCAGTGCGCTGACGGCACTGTTGGCTGATCCGGGCAGGACCCGATGGCTCTGCGCGCCGTTTCTTCTTGGATTGCCAGAACACACAAGAAGCTGCTCATCCAGTCCGCAGGCGGCCCGTTCCTGGACGGATGGCTGCTGAGCACCGTCGGCATCGCCCTCGTGGGGATGGCCCCCGAACTCGTCAACTGATGTACACGATCGACTTGATTGCCTTGGTCGTAGCTTCGCTGCTCTGCGCATTCGTGACGGAAGCATGGCAGATCATCGCGCTACGTTTCATCATCGGCGTGGCCATCGGCGCCGACTACCCAATAGCCACTGCCCTGCTGACCGAATGGCTCCCCATCAAGAAGCGTGCCGCAATGGTCGGATCACTGGTTGTCTTCTGGTTCGTGGGTGCCGCAGTGGCAACCATGGTTGGATTCGGGTTCGCCGCAGTATTCGGTGACGGGTCCTGGCGCTGGATGCTCGCCACTGGGATCGTCCCGGGCATCATCATCTTGCTACTGCGCATTGGGCCGCCGGAGTCACCCCGCTGGCTCATCTCCAAAGGCCGCTTCGAAGAGGCCCACGCCGTCGCGCGACGTCTCTACGGCGAAGACGTTGATGTTCACAACTTGGTTCCCACCGAAATCGAAGAAGTTAAGAAAGCCGGGTATACAGCTCTTCTAAAGGGTGCCTGTCTCCGCCGCGTCGTCTTCTGCGGGATTTTCTACCTGGCAGCAGTCACTCCGCTCTTCGCGATGTACACGTTTGGCCCGACCATGCTGGCAGCCTTCGGACTCTCAAGCGGCAACAGCAGTTATCTGGAGTTCCATCGCTCCCGGTCGTACTGAGCAGGAAGCCAGGGCATCGGTGAAAGCTGATCTCTAGAATCCGGGGAGACACGTTTCCGACACTGAAGATGCGAGAGCGCAAAGTCAGTGGTGAGGAACGAGCCTGAAAAGCCAAAAGAACGGAGGCGGGCGATCCAGAACGGATCGTCCGCCTCCGCTCTGTTCACGACCATGCGGATCGGTCTCTATGTCGCCTCCCGCTACGTCATCAAGGCCGTCTTCGAGGACTGTGAGACCTTTTCAGCGAAAACGCCCAGGCCCCCGTCGGGGAACGCGGCGCCGCCGCAACGCCCGCGAGCACCTTTTTTGCGGTTGGGCATCCACTACTCGCAGTATCAGGTCCTGCGGGTGTGGCTGTTGCGCAGGAGCCCTACCTCGGCGGCGTCCGGGTAGGCGGTCTGGGTGCCCTTCTTCGTGGCAGCCAAGGCCGCGGCCACGGAGGCAAACGCAGCGGCCTCTGCCAAGGATGCCCCGTCGGCCAGCCGCGCAGCCACGGCGCCCGTGAAGGCATCGCCAGCCCCGGTGGTGTCCACCGCCACGACTTTGGTAGGTGGAATGCGGGTGATTTGTTGTGAGTCGGCGGCTTGGGAATCCAACACCACGGAACCGTGGGCACCCAGGGTCACCAACACCCGGTGCAAGCCATGGTCAGCGAACTGCTTGCGCACTTGCTCCCATTCGGCGGCGTCCATGTCGGCACCGGGGATGGTCTCCTTCCCCAGGAACAGGGAAGCCTCATGCGCGTTAACCAGCAACACATCGCTCAACCGGGCCAGGGTCTCCGGTATCTCGGCGTAGGGCGAGAGGTTCAGCAGGACCGTCGCGCCGGCGTCGCGGGCGGCTTGGGCGGCGGCCGCAACCGGGTCGAGGCCGACTTCCAGGCAGAGGCAGACCACTGCGGCGCCGCGGAAAAGATCGGCGGCAGCCTCGACGTCGGCTGGGGCCAGGGTGCCGTTGGCACCGGCGGAGATGATGATGCTGTTCTCGCCGGCGGCATCGACCGAGATGATGGCGACGCCGGTGGCGGCCTCGGCGGCGCGGCGGACGTGCGAGATGTCCACTCCGGCGCGGGCCGTCGACTCGAGGAGCAGTGCGCCGTTGGGGTCCTCGCCGACGGCGCCCACAAGGCTGACCTGGCCACCTAGTTTGCTGGCAGCTACCGCCTGGTTCGCGCTCTTGCCGCCCGGATTGACGGCGAAGCCGTTGCCGTGGATCGTCTCGCCCGGCTGGGGGAGCCGGTCGCAGTAGATGGTGAGGTCGGCGTTGAGGGAACCAACGACGACGATCCTCGATGCCGGTGCGCTGTCGTGGGTGCTCATTCGGTTACCTCGGCGTCGACGGGCTTGGGGATCAGGAGGGATGCGGCGAAGGCTGCTGTGGTGATGGCGAGGCCCACGACCAGGACTGTCATGTATGACGCTTTGGCGTCCCCCATGGACGACGTCGCGACGAGGACCGTTGGGAGGACCAGGAAGCTCAGCCCGGCGCCGAGGTTGAAGGCGCCGGCGTTCATTCCAGGCAGGAAGCCGGGGTTGCCGTGCGGTGAGAGAACCACGCCAAGCCCGTTGAGCATGATGTTGGCCGTACCGGCGTACATGATCCCCAGCAAGGCCGTGCCGATCATCATCATCGGCAGGTTGTTCAGGCCGAGGAACGCGATGAGCGCCAAGGCGGCGAGGCTGCCCAGCAGGCCGATGCGCAGGACCTTTGTATAGCCCAGGACGGGGGCCAGTCGGCCGCTGATCGGACCGAAGATCCAACCCAGCAGCGCGTATGGCGTGAGGATGAGAAGGGACATTTCGGTGGGGCCGACGCCGAAGCCGGGGTCGGCTGCCTGAACGTACGCCGGGACGATGCCGTTGATGACGGCGAAAATGCCGGTCATGGTGAGCGTGGTGGTGAGCAGCGGTGCCCAGGTGGAGCGCTGGCGAAGGTGCACGGTTTCCACCATGGGCGCCTTGGCGCGTTTCTCCACCGTCCAGAACGCGAAGAACGCGGCGCCGGCCACCACGACCAAACCGACGGCGAGCATCAACGTGCCGGCAGAGAAGTCGGCGGCGAGCTTGGAGGCTTCGTTTAGTGCGGTCAGGAGTGCTCCCACCGCGATCACGATGAAGAAGACGCCCAGCCAGTCCATGGTGGTGCCGGCAGCCGGCTTGCTCTCTCCGGCCAGAACGGCAACCAGGACCGCGGCTGCCACGGCAAGGGCGACCATGAGCCAGAAGATGCTGCGGAAACCGAAGTGCTCGGCAAAGTAGCCGCCAACAAACGAGTCGACGCCGGCCACGCCGCCATTGACCGCCGTGATGAGGCCCATGAGTGCACCGTATTTCCTCGGGTTGCTGACCGCGGAGCGGAGCATGATGAGGCAAAGGGGGACGGTCGGGCCGCTGACGCCCTGGATGATGCGGCCCACGAAGAGCCACGTGATGTCGGGCGCCAGGGCGGCGATGACCGAGCCGACGGCCATCAGCAGCATCATGCCGAGAAGGATCTTCTTGCGTCCCACGATGTCACTGAGGCGCGGCAGGAAGAGCGAGAACAGGGCCGCGGCCGTGAAGAACCATGTTTGGGACAGACCGATGACGGCCTGGTCCGTGTGAAGCTCGTTGCCCATGGTGACCAGGGCGGGGCTGAGCATGGAGGCGTTGAGCTGGAAGGCCACGCAGGCGGCCAGCAGTGCGACCACGAGCGCGGTGACGTTGCCGCGGGTGGTGGACTTGGTGTTGGAGATTAGGGTGGTCATTTACTTGCCCTCTCCCGCAACGGCGCCTGCGGTAACGGCCCCGGCCATCGCGGGGACGGCTGCCGCCATGGTGGCGGGAGCGCCGCCGTCGGGCTCTCCGATCCGGACGATCGCATCTGTGACCAGATCCCAGAACTTCTCATGGTCGAGATCTACTGCAACGGAGGTGTGGCAGTCGTCCGGGGCCGGCGTGCGGAAGTCGGCCACGGTCATGCCGAGCGTCAGCTTGCCCTGCAGCTCAATGTCCACCGGGACCTTGCGCGTGGTCATTACCGTGGGGTCGATGACGTAGGCAACCGCGCACGGATCGTGGACCGGAGGGTAGTCGAAGCCCTGCGCGTCCCTGTACGTCTTGGTGAAGAACTCCATCAGTTCCATGACGAACCTGGCCGGCTTGGTGCCGATGGCTGCGATCCGGTCAACAATCTCGGGAGTAGCCAATGCCTGGTGCGTGAGGTCGAGGCCAACCATCACCACCGGCCACTTTTCGTTGAACACGATGTGTGCGGCTTCGGGGTCGATGATGATGTTGAATTCAGCAACGGCACTCCAGTTGCCCACGTGGTAGCCGCCACCCATGAGGACGACTTCCTTGACGCGTTCCACGATGCGCGGCTCCTTCCGGGCCGCCACGGCGATGTTGGTCAGCCCGGCAGTGGGGACCAGAGTGACCGTACCCGGCTCATGCGCCATCACGGTTTCGATGATCAGGTCAACGGCGTGGCGCGGGTCCAGCTCGATGGTGGACTCGGGCTGGTCGGGACCGTCCATGCCAGTCTCGCCATGAATGCTGGGGGCGGTTTCGATGGTGCGGACCAGCGGGCGGTCGCAGCCTGCGGCGAACGGGACGCCTGTGATGCCCGCAATCGTGGCCACCGAGAGTGCGTTGCGGGTGACCTTTTCGAGGGTCTGGTTGCCCACGACGGTCGTGACGGCGAGCAGTTCGATATCCGGGTTGCCGTGAGCCAGCAGCAATGCCACTGCGTCATCGTGTCCGGGGTCGCAGTCAAGAATGATCTTCCTGGGTGCCGGTGTCAGGGGCTGGGTTTGCATTGTTGTCTCCACGTCATTGGGGCCTGCAGGTGCCGGGCAGCCGCGCCCGCCGGCATGCTGCACCTGTTGTGTGCTGGCCGCTGGGGGTTTGGGTGCCTTGCCCGAGCAGGGCACTAAGCATTCACAAGGATTCTGGCATCGTTCGCCGCAATACGTCAAGCGCTTAACGTAAATTACGTCAAGCGCTTGATGCCTCGAGATGCCTGAAAGTTTGAAATGTTGGCTACGATCGGTACATGGACACCCTCGATCGGCGCAACGCCCGCGCGGCCCGCGTCACGGCTGCGATGGTGGCCGAGCGCGCCGGCGTTTCCACCGCCACGGTGTCCCTGGTGGCCAACGGGAAAACCCGAGGACGGGTGTCCGAGGACAACATTTCGCGCGTGCGGGAGGCCATCTCCGAGCTGGGCTATGTGGTGGACGGCATCGGAAGCTCGCTGGCCAAGGGCGTGAGTTCAATCGTCATCCTGGTGGCCCCAGACATCTCTAACCCGTTTTTCGCCAAGGTGATCGCCGGAGTGCGGGAGTCCCTTGGTGCCGAGTACCAGCTGCTGCTGTCCGTCACCGACGCCGGTGAGTTCCCACAGGCCGAGGACGTCCGGAAGCTCCTGGCGCTCCGGCCCGCCGGCCTCCTGGTGGATGCCCCCAACGCCGGCTTCCTCGAAGAACTATCCGCAGCCGGGCCCCTGGTGCTGCTAGATGCACCCGGTCTGGAGGCATACGCCCCCTCGGTAAACCTGGACGTCGCGCGCGGCGCACGTGAGCTGGCAGCGCACCTCGCCGATTCGGGGCACACGTGTGCTGCCTACATCGACAGCGTGACCGGTACAGCCACCTTCGATCTGCGGCGGAAGGCGTTCCTCGAGGAGGCCAAGGCGCGCGGTATCTCGGTGGCGCCCGACTGCATCATCAGCACCACGATCGATGTCGGGTCGGCCGCGGAGGCCTTCGCCCGGGCGTGGCCGCAGTGGCAGCGCACAGGAGTCACCGCCGTCGTGTGCGGAACTGACACACACGCCTACGGCGTGCTGCAGGAAGCGCGGGTGGCCGGTGTCGGCATTCCGCACGAGTTGGCCGTGGCCGGCTTCGACGACTTGCCTTATTCGGCAACCAGCAACCCCGGCCTGACCAGTGTGCATCTGCCCGCCATGCCGCTTGGGCGCAAAACAGGTCAGCAACTCCGTGGGCTCATGGAAGGATTCGAGCTGGAGGAGCCGCATGTGACGCTCGACAGCTCGCTCGTGGTCCGCGGTTCAACAGGCTGACCCACTTGCTCGGGTAGGAACGCACCGGCGTGGACTTTTGTGGTCGGCGGAGGCCTGTTCCAGATCGCGACCTTTCCGCTGCGACCCGGCGGCAGGTCGCTCGCCCTCTCCGGCTGCGGAGGCGCCGCCCCGGCGGCCGACGGAAGCAAGGCCCCCTCGGTGGCCACGAAGACCTCCGGCATATTGAATGTCGGCATCGACCTCACCTACCCGCCCTACGACATGACAGTAGAAATCCGTGTCTCTTGAGCCCAAGCCAAAGGGCCGATGGTGGACATTCCGTCAATCTGCATATTCTTGCCGGAGCTTCGTGCGAGTAGGACGGCCGAACGCGCCTACGGTTCCCTGATGGTCCGGTACCGGAACCCCGACCAAGAGCGGTAGGCCGGAGGTCTGTGTCCAAAACGTACAGATGCAGTAATCATGACTCTTCTATACGTAACGTCCGTTATCGGCCAAAAGTAAGGCTAGTCAGTAGCCTGATATTAGGCTAAAATTTCCAGCATGAGAACGGTACCGCTCAGCGAAGCCAAGGACAAGCTGTCCGCCCTCGTGGAGGAAGCAGACACGACGCACGAGATCATCCAGATCACCCGGCATGGGCACCCATCCGCCGTGCTGATGTCCGCCGACGACCTGGAATCTCTGCAGGAAACCATCCACTGGCTGTCGCAGCCCGGCATCCGCGAAGACCTGGATCAGGCCCGACGCGACATCGTCGACGGCAACACGACCAACGGCGGAGACCTCCGCCGTGAATTCGGTCTGCCGCCGCGGTGACCGACGCGGAATCCATCGGGCCCGCACCGTGGAACGTTGAGGTCACCAGCCCGGCCATGAAGGGTTTCCGGCGGCTGCCGGAGAAAGCAGCGGCAGCGATCGTCGAATTCGTCACCGGCCCACTGGCCGACAACCCCCACCGGCTGAGCAAGCCCCTCACGAACGAACTGCTCGGACTCCGCACCGCCCGGCGCGGCGACTACAGGGTGCTGTTCACCCTGGACATCGAAGAGCACACCCTGTACGTCCACCGCATCGAACACCGGTCCGACGTCTACAAGCCGCGTTAGCCGAACTCTTCGGGGACAGGTGTGTCGTTGGGCGGCCTCTCCCCGGCCGGCTCGATGCGGAGGACCTGCGGATGTTGGACGAGACGATCCCGGGCGGAACGCTTGGCGCGTCAAGCCCCCCAGCGTTTCCAGATAGTCCGCCAAAGCCTTGACGGCGGCCAGTGCGGCCGCCTGGTCCCGAACAAGGGCGAGGAGATAGCGCCGGTCACGTACGGACTGGTCGACCAGTCCGTACGTGTACTCGTCCTCGTCGGCCGTGATCCGTTCTTGAATCGCCGCGAGAGTTGCTTGTCGTGTGTTCGCCGGGCTCCTTGCTGGCAGGACGCTGCCCGGCTCTTGGGTGTTCGTGGGCCTTTCCTGCAGGCCATCATGGTAGTCGAGACGGGAGTACTCGGACGCCGGGTCATCGGCAATCAGATGCTGGCGGATGAAACTGCGGAACCAGGACATCAGCGCTCCTCGATGTAGGTCCTCGCCCCCAAGCGTAGACCTCGGTGCTGGGAAGTGATTCGGTGCACATGTGGTTCGCCTTTGTGCCGGCAAAAAGGCGTCGACGCGAACTTCAGCGACGAAATGCTCGGCGATCCATTCCCATCGTTGGCGCACTTCTAGTCTTGGCGGCGCTTCGATTGACTTTGGCGCACTGACTCCTTGGAAATTGGCTCGCCTTAGATTACGTGGCCAACGCAGCGGGGTGACGTAATCACGGCTATCGGTAGCGCTTTGGCAGAGTTACAGAGTCCGCAAGTAACAGGGTCATTCTGAGCGCTGGGCGGTCCACAAGGACCCAGCTGGAGTGCCCACCTGCCAAGCCCAAAGCTCTGCCGTTGTGCAGGTGCCGGGCGCTCAGGCGGCCAGTGCCTGGATTGGAAATAGGCGGAACGCGTTGCCCAGAATCCACTCCGGTCGACTAATTGCCAAGTGCCGATAATGGATCTTCCGTCAAGCTACGGCCGCTTTGCTAAGCGCAACGACGGCGGACGGTAGCCTTGAGGCCCCCTTACCCTGACCGTCGACGCTCGTGGTACCGCCGGGAGAGTGGGATTCGAGGCAGGGCTGCCCGTGCGGGACGAATGACGTCAATATGACTGAGAAGCTCAGGTTCGTGTACCAGCAGTGTCTACCGTGTGGTGTTCGGTCACGAATGGACCGAGCAATGTCCTGAGGTGGGAGTGGACTTGGTCCGACGTTTGGCCGGATTCGAGCATGCGGGTGCCGGCGTGGACGACGGAGTTGATCATCTCTGCCAGCGACTCGGGGTCCGGAACCCCGAGCTCTGTGAGCGTCTCTATGAGCGGTTCCTGAAGCTGGCGGTGCATCCGGGTGGCTTGCTCGTTGAGTTCGGCCCCCGGGGCCAGCGCCGCCAGCGCTGCCCCGACGGCGTGGGCTCCTTCGGCGACAAGGTCCACGTTGGCTATGGCGTAGGCCAGGATGCTGTCCGCTTTGGTGGGAGCGGCGGCCATCGCGCCGGTGACACGCTCGGTCCAGCGCGGAAAAATGTCCCGGACCAGAGCCTGGAGCAGGTCCTGCCGGGAGTCGAAGTACTGGTAGACGCTCGGTCTCGAGAGTCC
This sequence comes from Arthrobacter sp. I3, assembly GCF_000520575.1. Taxonomy (NCBI): domain Bacteria; kingdom Bacillati; phylum Actinomycetota; class Actinomycetes; order Micrococcales; family Micrococcaceae; genus Arthrobacter; species Arthrobacter sp. I3. The sequence continues at coordinate 26,299 of NZ_AZSB01000445.1, read as the reverse complement.
GGCCCGCAAGGCCACGTCGGCCATGGTCGGCGCTTCCGAGGTCTCCTGCAGGAGTTCATGGGCAGCGTCCAGTAGTGCGCGCTCCTGCGCGGCGCGGTGTTCCGCGACGGTGGCTGCACTGATTCTGGGCATTGCGGGATCCTTTGACACTGACAGACTTACGCATCAAGAGTACGGCGCGCGACGGCGGCCTGCTGAGCAGGCCGCCGTCGTCGTGCCCAGGGTCGGGCGGGTTAGCGGACCGGGGCCGGGGCCCCTAAGCGGCCGTCCACCATTTCAACGACGCTGTCGCAATAGCCCAGGACGTCGTGGTCGTGGGTGACCATGACGGTTGCGACGCCGTGCTCGTGGCTTTGCCGGGCGAGGAGTTCCACGACTTCGCGGCTGCGGGCCCGGTCTAGGGCCGCGGTCGGTTCATCCACGAGCAGGAGTTTCGCTCCGGTGACCAGTGCGCGGGCGATGCCAACGCGCTGCCTTTCACCGCCGGAAAGCTGGCCGGGGCGGTTCCCCGCCCGGTGGGCCATGCCCACGGATTCCAGCAGCGCCATGGGATCGAACGTTTTCGGCCCGCCTGACAGGCGGTTCACCAGGCGGAGCTGGTCCGAGGCGGTCAGGGCCGGGACGAGGTTGCCGGACTGGAAGACAAAGCCAATGTTTGAGAGCCGAAATGCCGCGCGTTTGCCCTGGCTCAGTTGGGAAAGGTCCTGACCGTTGATAGTGACTGTTCCGGAATCGGGAGCGGCCAGCGCACCGGCGACAGCCAGTAGAGAGGATTTACCGGAACCGGACGGCCCGACAATGGCAAGGAACTCGCCTGGGGCAACATCGAGGCTGACGTCATCCAGGGCTCTCACCCGGGTGTCGCCGTCGCCGAGTTCCATTACCGCGTGGCGGATGGACAGGCCGGTGGTTTGGGGTGCGTCAGCAAGGCTTGCGGCGGCTGCCGAGAACATGGGGTTTGTCATCGCTGTCCTCCGAGGGCGTTGAGCGGGTCGATCCGGGAAATGCGCACCACGGCCACGGCGGCACCGATCAGGCCCAGACCAATGGTGAGAGCCGTGGCGATGGCGATCGGTGCGGCCTCGAGGGCGAATGGCATGGCGTCCGGCATGGCGGCGCCCAGTCCCAGGCCGGCGGCCACGCCGAGCGCGGTGAATCCCGCCAAAAGGATGGCGGCCTGGGCCAGTCCATCCCGGAGGAGGTAGTCGGTCGAGGCCCCGATGGCCCGCAGGATCGAGATTTCGTGCTTGCGCTGAATCGTCCACACGGTGAAGAAGGCGCCGACCACCAGGGCGCAGATCGCGTAGAGGAAGACCTGGATCATGGTCAGGGTCATGGTCTCGGCCTCATAGCCGGGGGACGCATTGAAGGCGGCGGACAGTGATTTGCTGGACGTTCCGGCGGCAGTGTCGCCGGCGCCAAGGTCCAGCTTGGCGCCGGGCTTGGCCTGGACGGCAACGACGCTGGCGGTATCAAAATTGAGTGCGGACAGTTGCGCGACGCTCGGGGCTCCGGCGGCGGCCTGGCCGGAGGCGATCAGCTGCCAGGTTTTCAGGGGCAGGTAGGCCACCTCGACGTGGCCGAACGTGGCCTGCCCTTCGGTGAAGCCAACAACTTTAAGCTTCGTGCCGATCCGGTCCAGCGTCACGACCGTGCCGAGGTCGATGCCCTCAGCCTTCGCAGTCGAGGACACGACAATGCCGTCAGGACCCCCGAGACCGCTGCCCGCAGACCGGGCCGGTTCCAGGAAGGACCCGGGTTCGATGCCGAAAAGCGTGAGGTCGACCTGCTTGCCGGAATCGGTGGTGGCATTGGCCATACCCACGCCCATCTTTTCGGCGGCGGCCACGCCCTCGATGCCGCGCCAGGCGGTGAGCTGCTGGTCATCGATGACGGAGCGGGAGAAAGCATTATCGGTCTTGGTGCCCTGGGCGAAGGCGATGGCGGTCACGGGCATCGATTTGAGGCCTGACACGCCGTCGTTGACGAGGCCGGAGGAAAGGCCGGAGAGCATCACCATCAGCACGGCGATGAGCGCAATCACACCGCCCATCAGGCTGAAGCGGCCACGCGCGAACATCAATTCGCGGAGTGCAAGGAACATTGAAAGTCCTAATCTCGTTGGGAAAGAAAGATCCTGACGCCATGTCGACATCTTTCTGACATCTTGTCAGAAAGAGATCAAGCTTCCAAAATTCAGCCGCCGCGACCCAAGGGCCGCAGCTTCACAGTTGAATCACGTGACTGCGGTCACTGAAATGGTGCAAAAGCAGCGCTGAGATGGCTTCTGCAACCTACTTCCAGTCGTCCGTGAAATAGCCCAGCGACCAGCGTTCGGCCCGCCGTATGGCTCCGATAGGGCCTACAGCGTCGAACTACCCCAGACCACGACCGCCGCCCCCGCCCCGGCAGTGAACGACTCCAAAGTAGCCAGCAGCGGCTTTTGATTCACCAGGGCGACAGGCTTTACGGCCGGGATGCACTAGATACGCCAGCGCGCTCTTGCGAACATCGAATCTAGAATCTACACTCTAGGGAAGCGGTCAAGTGTGGCCGTAGTCACTGAGAGGGAAAGCAATGTCGCTTGCGCTAGCCGCGTTGTCACACGCGCCGTCATTTGGAAACGTCGATCCGGGCGGGACGATCTTCGCGGAAATCAACGATGCCCTGGGCGAGGTTCGGTCGTTCGTAGAGGATTTCGCTCCCGATGTCACGGTGATCTTCGGCCCGGATCACTTCAACGGCGTCCTTTACTCGATGATGCCGCCGTTCGCCATCGGCGCGCAGGCTGTCGGCGTCGGCGACTACGGGACATTCGAGGGCCACCTGCCCGTTGACTCCGAAGTGGCACGTGAGTTGCACGCGCTGACCATCGCGCAGGGGATCGATATCGCCCGTTCGGAACGGCTGGAGGTCGATCACGGCGTGATGCAGCCGCTGGAATTCCTCTTCGGTGCGGGATTCACCCGTCCGTTCGTGCCTGTTTTCGTCAACGCGCTTGGTAAGCCCCTCACTCCCATGTCCCGTATTCGGATGATGGGCGAGGCGATCGGCCGGGCGGCCCAGCAGCTGGACAAGCGCGTTCTCCTGGTGGCCTCGGGCGGCTTGTCGCATAACCCCCCGATCCCGGTGTATGACGGTTCGCCTGAGCCGATTCAGCAGCGCCTCGTTTCCTATTCGCCGTCGAAGGCGGACCGGGCTGCCCGCGAGGGAAAGATCATTGAGGGCATCCAGGCCATTGCGGATGGCCGCGCCTCGAGTGCACCGCTTAACACTGAATGGGACCAGAAGCTGCTCGACGTGTTCCGTTCGGGCTCCCTGACCGACGTCGACAACTGGGATAACGACGAGTTCATCGCCGAAGGTGGCAGTGCCGCCCACGAGATGCGGTCCTGGATTGCAGCCTTCAGCGCCCTGTCCACCGCGGGCGACTACAACCTGGTGGTCGACCGGTACTGGCCCGTCCGGACCTGGGGCGCCGGGTTCGGCATCACAGCGGCTATCCCCAACGCAGTATGAGCCAGAAGACAATGTGGGAGCAGATCGCGGATCTGCCCCACACCCTTGAATACGTGCAGGTGGGGGAGTGGAACACCCGCGTCCTGTCCGTCGGCGCGGGGGAGCAGACACTGGTGCTCCTCAACGGCACGAGCGGCCACATCGAAGCGTGGACACACAACATACGGGTACTGGCCCAGACGTACCGGGTCATCGGATACGACTATCCGGGGCACGGCTATTCGACGCTCGCCGACGCCGATCTGGAAATCCCGGACTATGAGGCACACTTGCTCGAACTCCTCGACGTACTCGGACTGGATCGGGTGCACCTCATCGGGGAGTCCCTGGGCGGCTGGATAGCGATCAAGTTCGCTGCGCACCACCCTGAGAGACTGCGAAGCGTTGTCCTCAGTGCACCCGGCGGTCGAATGATCAGCAACAGCTCGATGGCCCGGGTGAGTCCGGTGAGCCGGAGGGCTGTCGAGGAGCCGACGTACGGGAACGTCAAGGCCCGACTGCAAGTGGTCATTCACGATCCTGAACAGATCACCGACGAGCTCGTCGAGGTCCGTCGGGCCATTTATGGGCGCCCCGGCTTCATCAAGTCAATGGAGCACATCATGGCGCTCCAAGTGCCTGATATCCGGGCGCGAAACCAGGTCACCGAGGAAGATTATGCGGCTATCCCCATGCCGGCATTGCTCGTGTGGACCGACCACGAGCCAACTGGTGGCGTAGCGACGGGCGAGTCTCTGGCGGCAGCAATACCGGACGGTGAATTCGTGCTGATTCGCAACGCCGCCCACTGGCCGCAGTGGGAGGACCCCACCAGCTTCAACGACAAGACACTCGACTTCCTCCGCAGAAAGGCCTGACACAGATGTCGGACATCATCACGGAGATCGCTGGAGATCTCTACAACGCGCGCACACTGCGAACTCCTATCGAGTTTGTGCGCCATCGACTGCCGGACAACGACAAGGATGCGGCCTACCGCATTTCCGAGCTCGTGACGCAGCGGCGGGAAGCCGCAGAAGGCCGCTATCGCGTCGGCCGCAAGGTGGGCCTGACCAACCCGATCGTTCAGCAGCGCGCCGGGGTGGACGAGCCCGACTACGGGATCATCCTCGACAACATGACGTTTGAGTCGCCGATTGAGCGGCCGGCGTCGGAGTACTTCCACCCGAAGATCGAAGCGGAAATTGCCTTCGTCCTGAAGTCCGACATCCTGGATTCGGACTTGGCCTCAGTCGAAGCCGCCATCGATTACGTCACGCCGGCAATGGAGCTGGTGGATAACCGCTACTTCAGCTACAAGATGGGCATCGTGGACACGATCGCCGACAACGCAGCCTGCGAGGGTATTGTCACCGGACCGGTTCGCATCCCCTATGGCGAAATCGACCTCAAGCAGGTCGAAATGGTCCTGTACCGGGGAGAAGAAGAACTGACGCGCGGCATCGGCGCGAACGTCATGGGCGACCCTATCTACGCGATCCAGTGGCTGGCCGAAACCTCCCTGAGGATCGGCAAGCCCCTCCGGGCGGGCGAGATCCTGCTTTCCGGGTCCATTGGGCTGATCGTTGACTGGGATCCCAACGTGACGTACACCGCCAAATATTCACACGGGCTGGGAAGCGTCGTCGCCCTTCTGACGGAGGCCGTCGATGCGTGAGATCACCATGGAAACGCGTGTGGCCATCGAGCAGCTCATCTCGGAACTGCTATGGCGGCTGGACCACGGCAAGGCTGACACCACGTGGGAGCTGTACACGGAGGACACAGTCACCACCGGACCGCTCGGGACCATGGATGGCCGGGACGCCATCAAAGTCTGGGGCGAACGCCGCGCGAAGATTACCGGCGTCGTTGGACGACACATCATTGGTGGCATTCGGCTGGCATGGGTGGGTGAAGAACTCCACGGCTGGACGCAATACATGACGTTCCGGGATTCCTCGGAGAACCCGTTGATGCCCGCCAGCGTAGGCGAATTCCGGGAGGTCTACCGGCAAGTTGACGGCGACTGGAAGATCGCACGGCGCGAGATCGCGCCCATCTTCGGCGGGCTGAACGCCGCCGCCCATGCGAAGCGGCTCGCAGAAAGCACAGCCGAATGAAATGGGACAGCCGCGGCGGGCAACCGCCGGCGCTTTTGCACCAGGCGCTCGCTTCCCTGTCGGTGACGGAGTGGGCTCTGGCTGCAGGCTACGACGGCGTCGTCGTGGACCTCCAGCACGGCGAGGTCGGGCTGGAAGTGGCGTGCACAATGTTGCGCGCTGCGCCCCGGGATTCGGCGTATAGCTATGCCCGGGTGGGAGGTCTGGATCCGGCCCCCATCCTGCGGCTGCTCGACAGCGGTGCCCGCGGGATCATCGCACCGACCATTGAGTCCAGGGAACAAGCGCGAATGCTCGTGGAAGCGACCAAGTATCCCGGGGTGGGGAACCGGAGCCTGGGCCCCAGCCGCCCCAACCTGTACACGGGCCAGCCCTACACCGAGGCGGGAAACCAGGCGGTGTCCACGATCGCCCAGATCGAAACGGTTGCAGGCGTCGAAAACGCGGAAAGTATCATCACCACTCCCGGGCTCGACTCGATCTACATCGGTCCCGCGGACCTTGCAGTCTCCTATGGACTTCCGGGGAGGGGTGACTGGGAGGACGGTCCCGTGCACGACGCCATCGTGCACTTGTCCAAGGTGACCAGGGCGCACGGCGTCACGCTGGGCATCTACTCAGGATCGAGCGCCTACGCCGCTGACCTCTTTGACCGGGAGCTCGTCGACTACGTCGGCCTCGGCATAGACCTTATCTTCCTGAGCCGCGCGGCTCAGGACTCCATCAAAACCCTGAGGGGTACAAAATGAGCGACCGCAAGGACGTTATTATCATCGGAGCGGGCCCGGTCGGATTGACCCTCGCCAACCTCCTTGGACAGTTCGGCGTGAGCACGGTGGTTCTGGAAGGCCGTGAAGAACTCATCGACTACCCCCGTGCAGTGGGCATCGATGACGAGGCGCTGCGGACCATGCAGACCATCGGACTGGTGGAGAAGGTGCTTCCGCACACCGTCCCGGATCAGAAGATCCGGGTCGTCAACGGCGACCGCAAAATCCTTGCGGAGATCAATCCCACCACCCGCGAGTTTGGCTGGCCCCGCAGAAACGGCTTCATCCAGCCCCTTGTCGACAAAGCACTCCTGGAAGGTCTCGCCCGGTACCCGCACGTCGAGGTGCGCTTCGGCAGCCAAGTGAGCGCCTTTGCCTCAGATTCCGACGGCGTGACGGCCACAGTCAGTACCGCGTCGGGCGAGGAACAGATCACCGGCAGGTACGTCGTCGGCTGCGACGGCGGCAGGTCCTTGACCCGGCAGCACCTTGGGCTGGCATTCGAAGGAGAAACGCGGCCGACCCGCGGACTGGTCATCGACGTCGCCAACGACCCCATCGGCACCCCGCATGCGGTCTTTGGCGGGGATCCAAAGCGTGGCTACGCGACACTTAGCCTGCCGCACGGAATCCGCCGCTGGGAATTCACGCTGTTCGAGGGTGAATCTGAAGAGCTTGCCGAAGACGATGCGTTCGTCTTCGACCTCCTTGCCCCCCACGTGCCCGACCCCGCTGGCCTGAACATCATCCGCCGTCGGGTTTACGCCCACCACGCCCGTGTAGCCGAGAAGTTCCGCGTAGGACGATTCCTGCTGGCTGGCGATGCTGCCCACGTCATGCCGGTGGTTGCTGGCCAAGGCTGGAACTCCGGCATCCGGGACGCGCTGAACCTTGGGTGGAAACTCGCTGCAGTGGTTCAAGGGAAGGCCAGCGACAAGCTGCTCGATTCCTATGAAGGTGAACGGCGTGAACACGTCAAGGCCATGGTGGCGTTGTCGTTGAATATGGCGAACCTCGTCACCGACCACAACAGGCTGCGCACGGCGGTCCGCGACATGGCAGCGGCCGTAGTAGACAAGATGCCGAAGGCCCGTGCCCGGCTCAACAGCCAGGGCTACAAACCGATGCCCAAGTACGAGCACGGCGTTGTGGTTCCGTCCGAGCTCCCCACATGGAAGGCGTTGCCTGATCGGGGGGATGCCCCGCGCGCAGTGGGCACGTTGTTCCCGCAGCCCACGGTCCGGAACGAGGAAGGCCGTTCGGTCCTGCTGGACGACGCCACCGGCCAGGGATGGCGGGTCATCGTATGGAACAACGATCCACGGGCGTTCGTCAGCGAGGCTGAGGCGCAGACACTGGCAGGTCTCGGCGGAACCCTTGTGCACGCCGTGCCGGCCACGCAGCTGACGTGGGCGAAGGCTGCGGCAGCGCCGGGGGTTCGCGTGGTTGGCGACGAAAGCGGCGTGTTGAAGGCCTGGTTCGACGAGAGGCCCTTCTCGGCGATCGTTGTGCGGCCCGATCACGTGGTGGCCGCCGAGTGCATCGCCCAGGAACTGAACGACGTTCTCAAGAAAGTATTCAGCGTGGCCGACGTCACATTGGCCTATCAAAACGCATAATAGGCATAAGAATGCATAATTCGTTGACAAAGATTTAATCAAGAAATACTGTTGCTGCAACTCGTCAGTCCAGGCGGTAGGCGGGAAGGCCCGCGCAGCATTCACTCAAGGGAGAGCGAATTTTATGAACATCAAGACAACCCGTGCCGCGGCCGTTGGCGCCATGGCACTTACCCTGACACTCAGCGGCTGTGCGGCCGGATCTGTGGACGGCAGCGCCTCCACGGCGGCCGCGAGTGGCTCCGCCGGGCTCACCAAAGTCAACTACGGAATGTTTCCGTCCAACACCGTTGCAGCGCTCCAGGTTGCCATCGACAAGGGCTACTTCGAAAAGCAGGGCATCGACCTCAAATTGGTCGTGGGTGCGGGCAGCAGCGCGGCACAGTTGCCCGCTCTCGCAACCGGGGAGCTCGACTTCATGCTGGCCAGCCCGGTCACAGCACTGACGGCAGCCACACAGGGCCTCGATGTCCGCATCGTTGACGGTGTTACCCAGAACGATCCCAAGATCGTGGAAGACTCCACCGCCGTGGTTGTTGGCGCCTCCTCGGGTATCAAGAGCGCCCGTGATCTCGAAGGCAAGAAGGTCTCGGTCAACGCACTGGGCAGCATTGGAGAAATCGGCATCCGTGAAGCCGTCGCCAAGGATGGCGGGGACCCGAAGAAGGTGACGTTCGTCCAGTTGTCATTCCCCGAGGTTGCAGCCCAGATCGAAGCCGGCCAGATTGACGCCGGGATGGCGGGTTCGCCCTTCATGCAGCAGGTAGTGGCCAAGGGCGGCCGGGTGGTCAGCGACTTCATCCACGACACAGGCCTGGGCGAGAATGAACTCGTAACGATCTCCAGTGGAAAGGTCGTGGACGGCAACGCTGACCTGGTCAAGCGGTTCCATACAGCCATGAAGGAAGCTCTGCCGTTCCTGACTGCGAACAATGACCTGATCCGCTCGGCAATGCCTGCTGCGCTCGGCACCGATCCGGCCGCCGCGGCGAAAGCACAGCTCTCCCTGTACAACGCGGACGTCTCGAAAGAGACCATCCAGTTGTTCGCGGATTTGCTCGTCAAGTACGGCATCGTGAGCACCAAGCCAGACGTTGACAAGGTGATCTGGAAGCCGTAACCCCGCTGTCGGGGCCGCTCGTCGGCCCCGACCGCATAATCATCGCAACAACTGAGAGCAGAACAAAACCGTGGAAACGCAAACTCCAACCCTGAGCAGCGTGGCTGTGAGCACCCTGCCTACGCGGGAGCACAGAGTGCGTCGTGCTGCCCGGTGGACTGCTGTCGGGCCCTACGTCCTGGGTGTCACCGGCATCCTCGCCGCACTCATAGTCTGGGAACTATACTCAGCCTTTGGCCCGGTCAGTCAGCACCACCTGCCACCGCCGTCGGTGGTGCTTCCAACATTCTTCACCAACCTGACCTTCACCCAATTCTGGCTGACCATGGGGCAGACGATGTGGGCGTGGTTCCTGGGGCTCGGCATCGCCACCCTCGGTGGTGTCGCAGTTGGCCTGCTCATCGGATCCAGCAACTTCCTGCGGTCTGCGACGCACACTACCATCGAGTTCCTCCGCCCCATCCCGGCCGTGGGACTGATCCCATTGGCTGCACTGCTGTTCGGACCGAGGATCGGCGCCGAGCTCATGATCGTCGTTTACGGTTGCTTTTGGATCGTCATGATCCAGGTCCTGTACGGGATCACCGATATCGACAAGGTGGCAAATGACACGGTTCACACCATGCGGATGACATGGCTGCAGCGGGTCCGCCACCTCGTACTACCAACGCTTTTGCCATACCTGATGACCGGCATTCGGATCGCGGCCACAGTCGCACTGATCCTCGCGATCAGCTCCGAGCTCATCGTCGGCACGCCGGGGATCGGCCGGTCAGTCGCGCAGGCCCAGCTCAACGACAACCCGCCAGCCATGATCGCCCTTATCCTCACATCCGGTCTGCTGGGCATCCTGGTAAACCTGATATTCCGCTTCATTGAGCGCAAAGTGCTCTTCTGGCACAGCTCAGTCCGTTCGGAGGTGGCGGTATGATCGCCCTCAAACGCCTAGGTATGTGGTTCGGCCTGCCGGCCGTCCTCATCGCCATCTGGTGGGCGGCCACAGCCCAGGGAGTGAACTTCTTCGTCCCCAAACCGGACAAGCTGGCCAGCACTTTTGCCAAGGTCTGGTTCAGCGAAAAGTTCTTCACGGACGTTCTCCCCAGCATGGGGCGACTTTCCATCAGCCTCGTGATCTCCATAGTCCTCGGGGTGGTCCTCGGGGTTGCGATTGGGCTCTCACGGAACTTGCGCTGGCTTCTCGAGCCCCTGCTCGAATTCATCCGGGCGGTACCCTCAACGATCCTCATTCCGGTTCTGCTACTGCTGATCGGTATCAACGACACGATGAAGGTCACCGTCATCGTCCTCGGCTGCCTCTGGCCCATCCTGCTGAATACCGTGGAAGGCGTGCGGTCCCTTGACGAAGTCCTGACCAACACCGCCCGCGTCTACGGCCTCCGTGGATTCGACCGCATCCGCTACCTCGTGCTGCCGGGCGCCTCACCGCTCATCATGGCCGGCATCCGCCACAGCCTCGCGGTCGGCCTCATCCTCTTGGTCGTCTCGGAAATGTTCGCTTCGACCGACGGCATTGGCTATTCGATTATTAACTTCCAAAACCGCGTCGCAATCCCGGAAATGTGGAGCGGCATCGTTCTCCTGGGAATCATAGGAGTGCTGCTGTCGGTAGCTTTCCAAGCGATCCAAAAGCGCGTTTTGGGATGGTACTACGGTCTAAAGGAGGCCTCGAATGACGGCTAACAAGTCGGAAGTCCGACTCAGTGTCCAGCAATTGCGCAAGGTCTATGGTGTAGGCAGCCGCAACGAAGTAGAGGCCGTACGGTCCCTCACCTTCGATCTGCATGCCGGCGAGTTCGCCTGCCTTGTGGGGCCCTCCGGTTCGGGGAAAACCACCCTGCTGAAATGCATCGCCGGCCTCCTGGACCCCACATCCGGCGACGTGGTGCTCGACGGCAGGCGAGTTGCCGGCCCTGCCGAGGGCATGGCAGTGGTCTTTCAGGAGTACAGCCGCAGCCTGTTCCCGTGGCTGAGCGTTGAAGACAACGTCGAGCTGCCGCTGAAGACCTCCGGCGTGCCCAAGGCTGAACGCAAGGCGCGTGTCAGTGAGGCGCTCGAGGCCGTCAGTCTCTCCCACGCGACCAAGAGCTACCCGTGGCAGCTCTCCGGCGGCATGCAGCAGCGCGTCGCGATTGCCCGCGCTGTCGCCTCCAACCCCAGCGTGCTTCTTATGGACGAGCCGTTCGCAGCAGTCGATGCGCAAACCCGCGGAGAACTCGAAGACCTCGTCCGCGACGTCTGGAAGCGCCTCAACATGACGATTCTCTTCGTGACCCACGATATCGACGAGTCCGTCTACCTGGCGGAACGGGTGCTGGTGCTCTCGAGTTCGCCGACCATCATCCAGGCCGACCTGCACATCGATCTTCCGGACGTGCGCAGCCAGGCTGACACCAGGTCGCTTCACCGCTTCGGTGAACTGCGCCATCAGGTCTACGAAGAGGTCCAGTTCGCAAAGACCAACCCTGGCGGCGAGCGGGCGGCAGCCCACAGCGGATCAAGCTCATGAGCCCCAAGGCAGGCGCTGACGTCAGCACCAATGGAGCGGTCAACCCGGAGACGGGCAAGCGTCGCAGGGTCCACCAGTCCACTCCGGAGAATGAACGGGCGATTCTTGAGGCGGTGCTGCAGCTCGCGGTTAAGGTGGGCTACGAGGGCACGACGATGGCTGAAGTGGCTCGTGCGGCCGGCTTGCCCATCGGCTCGGTCTACTGGCACTTCGAAAACAAAGAAGGCTTGTTCGCAGCGCTGATCGACTACTGCTTCGAAAACTGGAAGACGCGTCACCGGGGCCCGGAAAACAGGGTTATTCTCCGCACGAGCATCGCCGGATCTGCGGCTAATTCCGCCGACCCGGCGAACGCGCAGGAAGCATTCTGGATCATTGGACTGCTCTTTGCGCTGGAGAAGCGGCTGGCCGGGAACGCTGCACGCCAGAAATACCTGGAAGTGCGCGGGGAGATGTATGAACTCATGGTCGAAGCTGTGACGCCGGGTCTCCCCGCCGCAGCCTTGCGCGTGAAACCCGACCTCGCACGTAAGGTCGTCATGCTTGGCCGTGCACTGACGGACGGGTTTTACATATCGGCATCCGCGGGCGATGAGATCGACTTTGCCGAGGCGGCAGAGCTGTCTGCGCTGGCGATGGAGAAGCTCGTCCAGCACTACGCCGATCTTGGGGCTTCGGCGGATCAACCATGAGCGGTTCGGACCGGGTGGCCCTGGTGATTGGCGGCGGCCGCGGCATTGCGGCCGCGGCTGTCCGCGCGCTGGCGGGCGATGGGTATCGTATTGCGGCGCTTTCTCCTTCCGGGAGCGCGATGGAGCTGGCCCGCAGCCTGGGCGGGGTGGGAACCAAGGGTTCCAACCGGTCCGTGGCGGACCTGAAGTCGGCCGCGGACTTGGCGCTGACTACTTACGGACGCATCGACGTCGTGGTTAATAGTTCCGGACATGCGTCGAGAAAGCCTGTGCTGGAGATCAGCGATGACGAGTGGGCAGAGGGGTACGAGATGTACCTTCTCAGCGTCATCCGCATGACTCGAATCGTTACCCCTCACATGGTTGCCGCGGGCGGTGGGGCGATCGTCAACGTCTCTACGAGTTCCCCCTACGAGCCCAACCCTAACTATCCGGTGTCGGGGACGTTCCGTGCGGCACTGGGTACGTTCACCAAGTTATATTCCGACGAGTACGGGCCATCAGGGATCCGGATGAACAACGTTCTTCCGGGGTTCACTAAAGAGGATCCGAGCACTGTGCCGGGGGAATGGACCACCCGAATACCGCTGCGCCGGGCTGCCAGCACGAAAGAGATGGCACGCGTCATCAGGTTTCTCGCCAGCGAGGAATCCAGCTACATCACAGGCCAGAACATCCGAGTGGATGGCGGCGCGTCCCGCTCCGTGTAGGAGCCGACGCTGAAAGAAAGGTTTTAGCTATGTCACTTGGTGTGATTACCGAAATGGGCTATCTCGCAATGCGGACCCGCGACTACGATGAGTCGCTCGAGTTGGCGACTGACGTCCTCGGTCTGCGCATGACACTCAATGACGACGACAGGGCCTATTTGTCCGCGGCGGACCGTCACCACGAGCTCGTCTACGTGAAGAGCGAGGAGGACGGCATTGACCATATTGGCCTTGTCGCGGACAGCCCCGAGGGTTTGGAGATCATCCGCAAGCGCCTCGAGGCCGGAGGATTTCCGATCCTCACGCGGAGCCCCCTGGAACGGGAGATCGGTGAGGGTTTCGCCGTCCTGGGCCCGGAGGGATACGTCTATCACGTCTATGTCGGCATGAAGTCTCTCCGGCATGGTCCAGCGTCCTTCGGGCCGGACCGCTACGGCCACATCAACATCCACCCCCAGAATCCTACGGCGATGAAGGACTTCCTGGTGGAGTTTTTCGGCTTCATGGTCTCCGACGTCATCGGTAAGGACTTCGGATATTTCCTGCGTTGCAACCCGGACCATCATGGCATCGCGCTCATCAAGGGACGCGGCACACTGCACCACCATGCATGGCAGACGCAGTCCGTGGCCGACCTCGGACGGCTCGCGGACCGCTTGTTTGCCCGGGGCCGTCGTCTGATTTGGGGCCCGGTCCGTCACGGCGCAGGCCACAACATCGCCGCATACTACGTCGAGCCCAACGGCACTGTAGTCGAGCTCTACACCGACCTTGAGCAGATCCACGAAATTGATCGTCCTCCCATCGAGTGGAGCCAGGACGACCGGACGTGGTTCAACCGGTGGGGCGTCTACAACGGCGAGGATTTCCGATCACATGGGGTCTTCCCGGCCTCGTTGGGCTAAGCAGCTGCCGTGCCGTTCCTACTCCTGGGACGGCGCGGTTTCCGCGGCGGCGCGGAATTCAGCGTCTTCAATGATGTCGATGGTCCGCATGTAGTGCTCACGCAGCAGTTTGGTGGCCGTCGGCGCATCCCGCGCGATGGTCGCCTCGAGGATCGCACGGTGCTCGGCCTCGATGTCCCGCGATTGCGCACGCTGATCCGGGGCGGTCCACAGCCGATAAAGGGCGGTGGCTTCACCCAAGGTTGCAGCAAAGTCCTGCAGCAGTGGGACAGAGCAGGGTTCCAGCAACTTTGCATGGAACGCCTGGTGGGCGAGGAACCATTCGGACGTGATGTGGTTCGGATCTTCAGTCCCTCGGCGTGGAGTCCGTTCCAGCCGATGGTGGACAGCGAGGAGGTCGGACTCCCACGTGACGTCGCCTCGCTCGATGGCCAGTGTCAGACCGTATTCCTCCACGCGACAACGGAGCTCGCCCAGGCCACGCAACTCTTCCAGCGTGTATTCCGAGATGAAAAAGCCTCGGTTGGGGCGGAACTGAAGGAGTTTTTCGCCGGCCAATCGCACCATGGCTTCGCGGACCACTGTGGAGCTGGCGCTGTATCGCTTGGTCAGTTCGCCAACCTGCAAGTTGGTACCGGGGGCCCATTGTGCAGCGAAGATATCGGCCCGCAGCATGTCGCGGACCCCCACGCTAATCGTCTCTGCATTCGCTTGTCGTGCCATGGATTAAGACTACACATACGCACTGACCATTTGAAAGTGCGTTATTGACCGGAGAATGCATTCTGAGTACAGTTCAAGCAACACCAAGATTCCCCGACGGCGAATGCCGTCGGCACCAGAAAGGACTTACATGCGCTACGCCAGTTACCTCACCCCGGCAGGACAGCCCACCTGGGGTCTGGAGATCGACGGCCAGCTGTTCGACCTGGGTCCCAGCGGCGTCAATCTTTCTCCTTCGCTTCAGTCAGCGATTGTGGACGGACTACTGGCCACGACGCCGGAATCCGACGGTGCGCCGGTTCAGGAAGTGGAAGGAACCCAGTTCCTCCCCCTCCTGGCTGCGCCCGGCAAGGTGATCTGCATCGGTGTCAACTACCGCAGCCACCGCGAAGAGACGGGGCGGGCAGACGTTGGAAAGCCGACGGTGTTCGCACGTTTCTCCGACACGCTTGCCCCGCATGGAGCCGACTTGCCGATTCCCAGCGAGAGCGACATGTACGACTACGAGGGCGAGGTCGCCTTGGTCGTGGGAGCTCCCGCGGATCACGTCCGCCCGGAGGATGCATTCAAAGTCGTCGCCGGCTACGCCGCGTTTAACGATTTCAGTGCCCGTGACTGGCAGCGCCACACGGGACAGTGGACCCCCGGGAAGAACTTTCCGCTCAGCGGCGCATTTGGCCCTTACTTCATGACTGCCTCCGAGGTCGGAGACGTGACCGAACTCGTCGTTGAGACGAGGGTCAACGGAGAAGTCAGGCAGCGCGCTGCGGTTGCGGACCTCATCTTCGACATTCCCGCGATCCTCGAGTACGTGACGGCATTCACCCCGCTGTCCCCGGGTGACGTCATTGTGACCGGCACGCCCGGAGGCGTGGGACTGTTCATGGAGCCGCCGACGTTCCTCGCCCCGGGCGACGTCGTTGAGGTTGAGGTCGGCAAGCTGGGTACCCTGCGCAACGTTCTCGTCGCCTAAAGATGCGTGACGTTAATGCCATGGACCACTTCGATGTCGCGGTTGTCGGCGCCGGGCCGGTGGGACTGACTGCGGCGCTGCTGCTCGCCGACGGCGGCGCCCGTGTCGCGCTGCTCGACGCCGCCAGCGCGCCGATGGACCTGCCGCGGGCCATCAGCATCGCCGATGAAACCTTTCGGACCATGGACCGTTTGGGCCTTGCCGATGCGCTGAAAGAGGAGTCGCTGCTGGGCACCGGGAGCCGTTATTTCGGATTGAACGACAGGCCCCTTGCCTCGTCGAAACCGGCTCCTTCCCGCATCGGACACCCGGCCAAGTCACAGTTCGACCAGCCGGTGCTGGAAGACCTCCTCTGGACAAAAGCAAGCAATGACGAGCGCATCTCATTTCTCACAGGTGCCCAAGTCAACGCGATCGCCCAGGACAAAGACGGGGTCACCGTCGATTTTCACTCCGAAGCCGGCGACGGCACCGTGGCTGCCTCATGGCTGATCGGAGCCGACGGCGGCCGCAGTTTCGTCCGTGAAGCCCTGGGCATTGACCTGGTCGGATCAACCCAGGAGGAACGCTGGGTTGTCATCGACCTGCTCAACGTGCCCGAGGACCGCGAGCCCTACGCCGAGTTCCACGGCAACGGGACGCGTCCCTACGTTCTGGTCCCCGGGATCAAGGGGCGGCTGCGCCTGGAGTTCATGCTTTTCGACCACGAAAACGCGGACGAGATGACGTCTCCTGCACAGATTCTTGAGCTGTCCCGGCCCTTCCATCCGCGGATCGGACCGGAGGATGTCAGGCGCGCCGTCGTCTATGTCGCCCACCAGCGCATCGCGCGTACCTACCGCTCCGGCCGTTCCTTCCTGATCGGTGACGCCGCGCACCTTATGCCGCCCTTCTCCGGGCAGGGGCTAAACGCCGGGCTGCGCGACGCACTCAATCTCAGCTGGAAGCTGTTGGAAGTGCTGCGCGGCGCTGGCACGGACCGCCTCCTGTCCACCTACGAATCCGAACGCCGCACCCATGCAGCGAAAATGGTGAAGGTGTCGCGCCGGACCGGGGCCGTCGTCATGGCTGTGGGCGCAGTGAAGACCAACGTCCGGGACATCGCCTTCCGCACGGTCAGCCTCATTCCCGCCATTCACCGGTATCTGGGCTCAATGCGTTTCATCTCACCGCCCGATTACCGCAACGGCGTCGCCATCAAGGCGGGACGGGACGTCGATCGCCGGTTGGCGGCATCGGTCGGTTTCGCACTGAGCCAGCCGTCGGTGACCGGCCCGGACGGCGCGACGACGCCGCTCGACGCCCATCTGGGCGACGGCTGGTCCCTGTTGACCCTAGAAGCCGTAAGCCCGTCAGCGCACAGGCCGGATCCGTTCTGGTCCCTGCTCGGCGCCCGCCGGCTTGGACTGGCAGGCACGCAGGTTCCGCCGGCTGGGCAAGACAGTGCTCCGCTGCTGCTCGACGCCAGGCGGGTCCTCGCAGTCCCACACCTCGGGAAACCCCACACCCTGGTGGTTCGTCCGGATCGCTACGTCGCAGCAGTGTTCACCGACGACAGCGAACAGTCAGTCATCCAAAGTCTGCGTTCGTACGTCAATCCACTCTCACGGCGATAACAATTTCAAGGAGTCACGAAATGCCCAGCATGCAGGAATCGCGGTCCGAAACCGCCCGGTTCGATGATCTCTATTGGGAACCTCGCGCGGACCCCATCGTCGAGGACGATGGCTTTTTGGCGAGGATCATCGCGCAAGCGGAACTTCCCGTGCTGCTCGTCGCGATCGCGGCGGCGCTCGGCGATACGTCGTCACTGAGCACCGACCTGCAACCTCCGCTGAGCCCGGTGGACACCCAACCCCATCCGCACGGTGGCATGTCGGCCGATCAGCAGGAACGCGCAAGGGCGGTGGCGTTGGCCGGGTTGCGCGAGCTCCGGGACAACGGGATCACGACAGTTGATCTGCTCCCGGATGAGATCATCACAGATCTCCTGAGTTTCCTCACGGCGGGGCGTGAGCATTGGTACGGTTCGCTCAAGCATGAGCTTGACCTCGCCGCGGACAAAGGTGGAGCGCCGCAATGGCATTTCAATGACGTAGCTGATGGTCGCGAGTTCCCCGTGCTCATCGTCGGGGCAGGGATCGCCGGTGTAGCTGCGGCACACAGGTATAAGCAAGCTGGGGTGCCCTTTGTCGTCGTCGAAGACGCCCCAATGCTGGGTGGAACGTGGGCCAAGAACTCCTACCCGGGTGTCCGGCTGGACACCCCGACGTTCGGGTATTCGTACTCATTCGCTCAGCGGGGCGACTGGCCCCACCAGTTTGCGAAGGGAGGGGACGTCCTCGACTACGTCCGCGACGTCGCCGAGCGCGCGGGAATCGTTGAGGATATCGAGTTCTCCACCCGGCTGAACCGGTTGCGCTGGGACGAACGGGCCCGCAGGTGGGCGGCCACCACCCGGGATGCCGCCGGGAAAGAGCAGACCAGGAGCTTCGCGGCCGTCGTGAGCGCTCTCGGTCAGTTGGACCGCCCTCACATCCCTCACTTCGAGGGCATCGACCAGTACAGCGGTGTGACCATGCACTCACAGGAGTGGTCACACGAGGCGGACTACGCGGGAAAGTGCGTGGCCGTTATTGGCACGGGCGCCAGCGCCTACCAGATTGTGCCGGCACTGGCAGCGGACGTTGAGAAGCTGGTGCTGTTCCAGCGCACCGCACCCTGGATGCTGCCGGCACCGAACTATCACGATCGCGTCACCGACGCTTTCACATGGTTGCGACGCAAGGTGCCGCACTACGCCCAGTGGAACCGGCTGTGGACGACGGTCCAGGGTATCCCCGGCCGCTTGCACACCGTGACGGCAGAGGAAGGCTGGGCGGGCGCACCCTTGAGCGTCTCCCGCAAGAACCATGAGGTCCGGGAGGTGCTGACCGGGCTGCTCGCAGCGCAATTCGCGGAACGCCCGGACCTGCTCGCTCATGCTGTTCCCAACTACCCCCCGGGCGCAAAGCGGATGCTCCGTGACAACGGGGTGTGGGCCGCCGCCCTCAAATCCCCGCACTCAACGGTTGTGACTGCGGGTATCGAACGGTTCTCCGAGCACGGGATCATCGACAATCTTGGCGTGGAGCATGAGGTCGACATCGTCGTTTTCGCGACCGGATTCAAGCCGTCGGACTACCTCGACGAGGTGGAGGTCATCGGCCGCGACGGTGTGGAGATCCACGACTTCTGGAAGGGCGATGCGCGAGCCTACAACGGCATCACGGTTCCCGGCTTCCCCAACTTCTTCCTCATCTACGGCCCCAACGTCGGAGGTGTCGTCGCCGGGAGCCTGCACTTCATGATTGAACGTGCCGTCGAGTTTTCCCTCAAGTCTGTTTACGAGATCCTGCAAAGGGGTGTCTCCGCCATCGACGTGAGGCCCGCGGCCCTGGACCGCTTCGTGGACTGGATCGACGCCGGCAACCGCCGGATGGCCTGGGGGCAACCCTACGTGCACACGTGGTATCAGAACGCGCACGGCCGTGTTTCGCAAGTCTGGCCCTACACGAACGTGGAGTATTGGCAGATTACCGAGGCGGTCAGCGAGAGCGATCACGAGTTTATTGCGTGAACCCCATGCTCAAGATTCCCACAGCTCAAGGTGCCGTGCGCGCGCATCTCCACGCAGGAGTGATCGATGCGCGGGGAGTGCGCTACGGGTCTCCGGGGACTGATCCCCGGTTCGGTGAGATCGAAGCGATTTCGTCAGGCGAAGTACAGAGTCCGCCGATAGCCTTCCCACAGACGCCAGGTATGCTCGACAACTTGCTTGGGCCAGCCCTCAGCGAGCTTGTGCAGCAGGAAGATGCGTTCACGCTTCGGGTCCAGGCGCCGGCGGGTGCCGACGGACTCCCTGTCGTGTTCTTCATTCCCGGAGGGGGCTTCACGACAGGCTCGGGCGAAAGCCGATGGTACGAGTCGCCAACCTTCGTGCGTGACGCGCGCATCGTCCTCGTCACGGTGAACTACCGGCTCGGCGTGTCGGGGCACTTCGGTCCGCTCGGGGACCCGGCAGAGTCCACCAAGCCGGTACGTGATCTCCAGGCCGCATTGGAGTGGGTGCGAGAGAACATCAGCTCCTTTGGCGGGGATCCCGGGAGAACAACGATCGCGGGAGATTCTGCGGGGGCGTGGTACGCATACGCGCTAAGTACCGACCCCCGCATGCGCGGTTTGGCCGCGCGGACCTTGCTGATCAGCATGCCTCGGTTGGCACCGCTGCCCGTGGACATCTGGCTTCGGCATCGGGCGGCCGTCATCGACGCCGTGGGCTCAGAGACGTCTCTGCTGACCGCGCCGGTCGAGGCGCTACTTGCCGCGCAGGGACGCGCCCGGGCCGGCCTCCAGGCCTTTCCCTACATGCCCGCGGAATCACAGGAGACGCCAAGCGACCTTGCACGTTACGCCTCCTCCGCCCAGAGAATCCATACCGACGCTGTCCTTCTCATCACGACAGCCGAGGAGTCTGCCGGCTTCCTTCGTAACCAGCCGCGCACAGATTATTCGAAGGCAGACGTGGAACGGTTTATCGAACGGACATTCACGGACCCGGCACGCGTGGCGGCCTTTCTACAGGCCGATGACGATCCCGATGCCTACTTATGCATGGTACGTGCCGCGACGTTGGCGCAATTTCGTACTTCCGCACTCGAGATCGCTACGAATGCGCCCGTCTCCGCCCAGGTCGTGCGGCTGGATCATCGGAGCAAGCTCGAGGCAGCCTACGCGCCACACTGCTTCGTTCTGCCGTTCATCTTCGGTGACGTCGCCCAATGGCGCGATTCCCCGATGCTCGACGGCGCTTCGATGTCAGAATCGGCGCGGGTAACCGCCGCCATGCGAAAGCTGGTGACTGATTTCGTTTACAGGGGAGTGACGACGTCCGATCGATTCGACCCTCTTACTCCACAGACACTCAGGCTTGATGCTGACGGTATCCGCCTGGAGCCGGCGCTCGAGGCCGGGCTGGGCGTGCGCGAGACTGACAGTAAATAGGCCACCGGTTGGAGTGCGGTCTTAAAAATCGTTGAGTCTTCCCCGATCAACGGATGACCGACACGGCAAGGCAGTGAAAGCCGCAACAAGGTAAAGGATTCCTAGCTATGCATGCAGAGACAGAATGTCTCCTCGTTACCATTCACGCTCGAAGAGAATTGGATGCCGCTATGGACCGGGCTGTCGATCTTTTGAAGCCCGTAGCCATCTTCAGACAGGTCGGCATCTCGGTAACGCGCTTGGCCCCTGGCCGCTACGAAGTGTGTCTGAAGGGCGACATCCCACCGGGCACAACGATGGAAAGCTGGGGCACGTTCCGCAGGCGGGCAGGCGGAAGGTCCGGCCATTCACGCTACATCTAAGAGGAGAGCAAAGTGACACGTATAGGAATCGTGGCCGAGCTAGGTCGCGAGACAAGGGTGGCGGCGACGCCAGTCACCGTCAGGCAAATGGTGGAGTTGGGCTACGACGTCGTAGTCGAGAAGGGTGCGGGGGAGGCGGCGTCCTTCCGCAATGACGCGTATGCCGAAGCGGGTGCGCTCATTGTGGGTGCCGATGAGGCGTGGGGCAGCGAGGTGGTGCTCCGGATCAACCCGCCCACCGAAGAAGAGATCGGCCGCCTGGCCGACGGGGCGACGCTGATCGGGTCGCTGAGCCCGGGTCTGCGGCCGGAGCTGGTGGAGGCGTTGGCGGCACGTCCGATCACGGCGCTGGCGCTGGATGCGGTGCCCCGGATTTCGCGGGCACAGTCCATGGACGTGCTCAGTTCCATGGCGAACATCGCCGGGTACCGGGCCGTGATCGAGGCCGCGCATGAGTTCGGGCGGTTCTTCACCGGCCAGGTGACCGCGGCGGGCAAGGTCCCGCCGGCGAAGGTCCTGGTCGCCGGCGCCGGCGTCGCGGGACTGGCCGCGATCGGGGCTGCGAGCAGCCTCGGCGCGATCGTCCGCGCGACCGACCCGAGGCCCGAGGTCGCCGACCAGGTCAAATCCATCGGCGGGACCTACCTCAAGGTCGAGGTCGCCGAAGAAATGAAGTCCACCGACGGATACGCCAAGGCCACATCTGAGGCGTATAACGCCCGGGCCGCGGAGATCTACTCGGAACAGGCCCGGGATGTGGACATCATTATCACCACCGCCCTGATCCCGGGCCGTCCCGCGCCGAAACTGCTGACAGCCGAGGACGTGGCGGGCATGAAGTCCGGCAGCGTCATCGTGGACATGGCCGCCGGGCAGGGCGGGAATGTCGAAGGCTCCGTGGCCGGGGAACGGGTGGTCACGGACAACGGCGTGGTGATCTTGGGTTACACGGATCTCCCGGCCCGGTTGCCCGCCCAGGCCTCCCAGCTGTACGGGACAAACATGGTGAACCTGCTCAAACTCCTGACCCCGGACAAAGACGGGCAGCTGCGGATCGACTTTGACGATGTGGTGCAGCGCTCCGTGACGGTGGTGCGGGAGGGTGAGAAGACCTGGCCCCCGCCCCCGGTCCAGGTCTCCGCCGTACCCGCGGCCACGGCTCAGGGCCCGGTAGCGGAAAGCACTGCGCCGAAGAAGAAGGCGGGCCTGAGCGCCGCGGGCAAGGCGGGCTTGTTTGCTGCGGGCATTGCTGCGCTGTTCCTGGTGAACGCGGTGGCTCCGGCGCCGTTGCCGCAGCACTTCACGGTGCTGATGCTCTCGGTCGTGGTCGGTTTCTACGTGATCGGGAAGGTCCACCACGCCCTGCATACCCCGCTGATGTCTGTGACGAACGCGATTTCCGGGATCATCGTGGTCGGTGCGCTGCTGCAGGTCACGTCGGACAACATCGTGATGCAGGTCCTGGCCGCTGTCGCGGTGCTGCTGGCCAGCATCAACATTTTCGGCGGGTTCGCTGTGACCCGGCGGATGCTGGCGATGTTCTCCCGTGGTGGGAAGGCCCGTTCATGAGCGCCGTCATTGAAGCAGCAACAACACTTACGAGGAGCCTTACCGTGTCTGACACCGTCTCCGGTCCGTTGACCGCCGACTCCATTGCCGGGGCGGCCTACATCGTCGCGGCCCTGCTGTTCATCCTGAGCCTTGCCGGTTTGAGCAAGCACGAGAAGGCCCGGGCAGGTGTCGTCTACGGCATCACCGGGATGGTCATCGCCCTGGCCGCGACCGTCTGGCTGACCGTCCAGGGCGCCTGGGGGTCAGGTAACGGCCTGACCGGGCTGGTGCTGCTGGTGGCCGCGGTGCTCATCGGCGGGGCCATCGGGCTCTGGCGTGCCCGGGTTGTGGAAATGACTGGGATGCCGGAGCTGATCGCGCTGCTGCACAGCTTCGTGGGCCTCGCCGCGGTGCTGGTGGGCTGGAACGGGCACCTGGACGCCCCGGACCTGTCCCCGGAGCTGATGGCTGTCCACCATGCCGAGGTGTTCATCGGCGTGTTCATCGGCGCGGTGACCTTCACCGGTTCGATCGTGGCGTTCCTGAAACTCTCCGCTCGGATGAAATCCACACCCCTGATGCTGCCGGGCAAAAACGCGATCAACCTCGGCGCCCTCGCCGCGTTCATCGCGCTCACCGTCTGGTACGTCAACGACTCCCAGCTCTGGCTCCTCATCGCCGTCACCGCCCTTGCGCTGGGTCTGGGCTGGCACCTGGTCGCCTCCATCGGCGGCGGCGACATGCCCGTGGTCGTGTCCATGCTTAACAGCTACTCCGGCTGGGCCGCCGCCGCGGCCGGGTTCCTGCTCAACAACGACCTGCTCATCATCACCGGCGCCCTGGTCGGCTCCTCCGGCGCGTACCTGTCCTACATCATGTGCAAGGCCATGAACCGGTCCTTCATCTCCGTGATCGCCGGAGGCTTCGGCATCGCCGCCCCCACCAGCAAGGGGGACACGGACCAGGCCGACCACCGGGAAATCACCGCCGAAGCGACCGCCGAGATGCTGACCAACGCCTCGTCCGTGGTCATCACCCCCGGCTACGGCATGGCCGTGGCCCAGGCCCAATACCCCGTCGCCGAACTCGCCCACCAGCTCCGCGAACGCGGCGTGAACGTCAGGTTCGGCATCCACCCGGTCGCCGGGCGCCTGCCCGGCCACATGAACGTGCTCCTCGCCGAAGCCAAAGTCCCCTACGACATCGTCCTGGAAATGGACGAAATCAACGACGACCTCGGCGACACGTCCGTGGTCCTCGTCATCGGGGCGAACGACACCGTGAACCCCTCCGCGGCCGAGGACCCGTCCAGCCCCATCGCGGGCATGCCCGTCCTCAGGGTCTGGGAAGCCGACAACGTCGTGGTGTTCAAACGGTCCATGGCCGCCGGCTACGCCGGCGTCCAAAACCCCTTGTTCTTTCGCGACAACTCCCAGATGCTCTTCGGCGACGCCAAACAACGCGTCGAGGACATCCTCCGCGCGTTTTGATGGCGGCCACTCTGATACCCCAACGTAGCCGGCCCGCAATGACTGGGTTCGCGCGGCCCGGGCCGGAACCCACAAGGATGAAAGAGACCATGCCCAGACGTCAAGTCCCGCCTAACCCTAACCGCATTCCTCCAAAGGCGGTCAGATCGCCATTGCCGGAACCGGCATGGAGAAAAGAGGATGCAGCGCGGCGCAAAGGCTTTGATATTGACGCGTACGATTCATCGCCCTGGATCGGTCTCCACTACAGGCACGAGTTCTTGCTCCACCACAGGCACGAACTGCTGGAGCACCACGAGGAGCACCCGCATACAACTAGACGTAGTCGTGACGGTGATACCGAATGAGACTGCCCCGAAGAGCCGGGCATCCGACTTCCTCCATCGGCCATTGAGCGAGAAGGCTGCGGCCCGTCCTTCAATCATGCAAGATAACGGCGGTGTTTAAGCAAGACGACCGCCAACCTGATGCTCGGACCATCCCCACGGCCTGCAAGGGCTGTCATCTTGAGCAAGAAACGAGACGTGAGGAGTGCTAAAACGAGAGGGTCCACGTGAACTATGCTCCGGGCGAGAAGGCGGCCGGTCAACCCAAGGGTATCGACGATCCCGTAGGACGGTTCGTACACCAGATGCATTCGTCGGTGTCGCCCCGCATGCGTTCGTGGGAGAGCCCCGAAAGGGAGCCCGCGCTCTGGGGCACATGGACAAGTCGGGCGAGAAGTCAGCCACCAGATCTGCGCATTCTCAAGACGATACGAGGCGGGAAGGAGGCAAACGCCTGGGCCGCCGACTACCTACGTCAGGCGATCCGACCCGACTCGGGCGGCAGCAATTACACCATGCTATTTCTCTGGATCAAGTTCTGGTCAAATGGAGGCCGCGCCAGTTTGGCGGAACTGAACACTTTTCTCCAGGGTTTGCAAGAAATGTCAGAAGCTGACTCGCTCGTGTTGGGCATCGTCGTCTACGAACTCCAGAGCTCCTGAATCCAGGGGCAAAGCTTTAGGTCAAACTCGCGAATATAGGACTTCTGAAGCTGGCCCCATGCCACCGGGTATTAATGCCGACAACGGATCTTTCGTCAGGTGAGCGATTGGACAACTGGGGAGGATGGGGGAGAGCGCAGAATGCCTCACTTCGTCCGTGGATGTTCGTGTTTGTCACCGCTAAATATCCATCCGCCAACAATTGACAATCATGGCGGCAAAACCGTCTTCCAAGAGAGAGTACGGATTCATGACCGTTCAAGCAGCGCCCGATCGTCTCGTCATCGCCGTTAAAACGCGAAAGGAATTAGATGTCGCGCTGGATAGGGCGCTGGAGCTCTTGAAGCCCGTGGCCATGACCGAACGAGTCGGCATCCTGGTAACACGGCTCGCCCCAGGCTGCTACGAGGCTCGGCTCAACGCTGAACTGCCCCCGGGCACGACCAGGGAAAGCTGGGGCGCATCCTCCGATGAACCAAGATAACGGCGGCATCGCCGGCGAGACGACCGTCAGCCTGATGCTGTGCGCAAGCCCCGCGGACGGCCACGCTGCCTGCTCGCTGTGGAAGGCGGCTGCCAACCTCGAGGCGGGACGAAACGGGCTAAAAGATTGCCCCACCAGATGTGAAGTCGAAGCCTTCCTGTCACTTGCACCAGGGCACCGAATCGTTTTTATGGATCACGAAACCGGTGTAGTCCGGCGCGGGGTGGTTGATGTGACCTATCCCGAACGCGCGTTTGTCTGGGTGGTCACGGATTTAGGCGAGCGGAAGCTGCTCGACATTGCCGTGCACACGGTCTGGCGACCGGGTGCGCGTCAAATCTGCGGCAGCCAGGGATAAGAATCCGGCAACATCTTATTCCGAATAGCCGGTAACGGACCTTGACGAAAACGCAGCTTGGCGTGATGGCCGCGGGGTGCGCCCCCGGTAACGCAAGATAGAAAGAGACAGCAGCCATGCGAGACGAACCTATTATCAGCGTCGCACCCGCGGGTCCGATTCACTGGTCCGGGCCAATCGCGGATGATCCGCGCCCCGGCAGCACGAAGACTGATGCGGAACAGATAGACAAGGTGGCTAACGGCACTCGCGAACGGCCACGTACGCCATCGCCGTCGGCTCAAGCATTCGACGTGCTGCTAGCCGCAGAGCTAGACGACCTGTGGAGGTGGGGCGTGGGATTTGTCTTGCTCGGTCCCAGTG